>JAURMJ010000071.1 GCA_030830765.1 Quisquiliibacterium sp. | reverse complement strand
GGATGCAGTCCGGGCTCGGGAATGGGTCGGGCGGGCTGGGGGCGAGCGGCAGCGGTCTTGCCCCGGGTTCAACCACCAGCAGAACCGGAACGAGCGGTGCGCTGGGCGCAGGTTCGAGTGGCGCAGGTGGCAATTCGACGATGCCGGGGAGGGCCGATCTGGCCAACTCCTTCAGTGCGGGCGGTGCGGTCATTGCGGCCGACCAGGCGACCAACTCATTGATCATCACAGCGCCGGATCCGATCTATCGTAACCTGCGAACCGTCATCGATCGTCTGGATGCGCGTCGGGCCCAGGTGTTCATCGAATCGCTGATCGTCGAAGTCACCGCGGAAAAAGCGGCTGAATTCGGTGTGCAGTGGCAGGTACTCAATGGCATCGGCAGGGATTCGGCCAGTGTCTTCGGTGGCACGAACCTGCCGGCACGCGGTCAGGGCGGCAATATTCTCGACCTTGTGAGCAACCCGCTGGCGGCCGGCCAGGGCCTGAACATCGGCGTGATCAACGGCACGATCTCGGTGGCCGGCACCACCATCACGAATCTTGGCATCCTGGCACGGGCACTTGAGACGAAGGCCGGCGGCAATATCCTTGCGACGCCCAACCTGCTCACGCTGGACAACGAAGAGGCCCGGATCATCATCGGCCAGAACATCCCGATTCTCTCCGGGCAGTTCACGAATACCGGCACGACGGCTGGTGCTGTCAATCCGTTCCAGACCTTCGAGCGCCGCGATGTCGGCACAACACTGCGGGTCCGTCCGCAGATTTCAGAATCCGGCACGGTCAAGATGCAGATCTTCCAGGAGGTCTCCAGCGTTGCCCAATATTCGACTCAGGGTGTCATCACGAACCGACGGGCGATCGAATCGAATGTGCTCGTTGACGATGGCCAGATCGTCGTACTTGGCGGTCTGATCGAGGAAAAAATTGAAGGCTCCGAACAGAAGGTGCCAGCGCTTGGTGACGTGCCGTTGCTGGGTCAGCTGTTCCGCTACGACGGTCGCAAGCGTACCAAGACCAACCTGCTGGTCTTCCTGCGGCCGGTCGTGCTGCGCGATGCGCAGGACTCTCATTCGGTCACTGGTGATCGCTACGATTTCATGCGGGGGCTGCAGCAACGTTCGCAGATGCCTGAGCATTTCGCTTTGCCCAGATTCGATCCATCCGATCTGCCGGCAATGCCGCCCAGGCCAGCCGGCGAGCGTTCGGGCACAGAAGGACGATCTGTCGGCCCGGCCAGTCTGGCACCGGATGTCGATCGCTCGGCAATTCGTAGCGAGCCTGCGCCGGTCTCGGAGTCGACTGCGGTCAGCTCCTCATCGGATGGGCGACAGCCATCGGAAACAACTGCGCCGGCTACCCAGACTGGCACCACGAAGACGCCGGGTGGTAGAACACCCGGATCAAACTGATCGACAGGCATCACTGGGTCCATGGCAAGCATCTCTCCGGCCAGGTACGTTCCCTACGGGTTTGCGCGCACGCACCAGGTGCTGGTTGCCGGCTTGAGCGGCGACGAACTCGAAGTCTGGGTCGGAGAAAAAACGCCACTGGTCGCGCTGTCCGAGCTGTCCCGGATGCTGCCGTTCCGGTTGCAGACCGTCCGCAAGCCGGTTGATGAACTGGCTGCCGCGATCTCGCGTGCCTATTCGCAGCAGGAAGGTTCGGCCGCGGCCGTGGTCGATGAGGTCGAGAGCGATCTTGACCTGTCGCGCCTGCTGCAGGACCTGCCACGCATCGAGGATCTGCTTGAGACCGAAGATGATGCGCCAATCATTCGCATGATCAACGCGCTGCTCACGCAGGCCAGTCGCGACGGTGCGTCTGATATCCACATCGAAGCTTTCGAGAATTACTCGCTGGTGCGCTTTCGCGTTGATGGCACGTTACGCGATGTGGTGCGGCCCCGGCGTGAGCTGCATGCGGCGCTGATCTCGCGGATCAAGATCCTTGCGCAACTGGATATCGCCGAAAAGCGGCTGCCGCAGGATGGACGCATTGCGCTGCGCATCGGTGGCCGGCCAATTGATGTCCGGGTTTCGACGCTGCCGACCGGGCATGGTGAACGTGCTGTGCTGCGACTGCTCGACAAGGAAGCCGGGCGGCTTGATCTGAGCAGGCTTGGCATGAGCGAGCAGACGCTGGCGGCCTTCGACAAGCTGGCCCATCAGCCGCATGGCATTGTGCTGGTGACCGGACCGACCGGCTCGGGCAAGACGACCACGCTGTATGCGGCGCTAGGGCGCCTTGAAGCCTCGACGACGAATATCCTGACCGTCGAGGACCCGATCGAATACGACCTGGAAGGCATTGGTCAGACGCAGGTCAATGCGCGGATCGATATGAGCTTTGCCAAGGCGCTGCGCTCGATCCTGCGTCAGGATCCGGATGTGATCATGATTGGTGAGATCCGTGATCTCGAGACCGCGCAGATCGCCGTTCAAGCCTCCCTCACCGGCCACCTGGTGTTGGCGACCCTGCATACCAACGATGCCGTCTCGGCGATCACGCGGCTGATCGATATGGGGGTTGAGCCGTTTCTATTGTCGTCGAGCCTGCTCGGCGTGGCCGCACAGCGTCTTGTGCGTAAGTTGTGCCTGCAGTGCCGGGAGCCCGACCCGGTTGCCGGTGGCTGGCGGGCAGTCGGCTGTTCAGCCTGCAACAAGACCGGATATTCGGGGCGGACCGGTGTCTACGAACTGCTGACGATTGACGATTCAATCCGTGCGCTGATCCACCGCAGTGCTGCCGAGGCCGAGGTTCGCGCAAGTGCGCTGGCCCGTGGCATGCAGTCGATGCGCGACGATGGCCGGCGTTGGGTGGAACAGGGGATCACCTCGCAGGACGAGGTGATCCGCGTGACCCGCGAATGAGTCGGCCGCGGATTGCCAGCATGATCAGATCTCTTTGCAGGGTGCTTGCTGTCTGCCTGTTCTGTCAGCGGTCATTCCGAAGCGCGTCTGCGCGAGTGACCTGATGCCGGCCTATCGGTTCGAAGCCTCCGACGAGCTTGGTCGTCTTGAGCGCGGTGTGATCGATGCTGATTCGCCGCGTCATGCCCGCAGTCAGCTTCGCGACCGTGGTCTGGTTCCGATCGAGGTGCTGGCCATCAGCGCGCAGCAGGAGGGCGCTGCCCGCTTTGGTGGGCGGATGCGCACGACCGAACTCACGCTGATTACTCGCCAGCTGGCCAGCCTGCTGTCGGCACGGCTGCCGCTCGAGCAGGCGCTGGCGGCTGTCGTGGAGCAGGCCGAGCGGCCGCTTGTGCGGGAGCGGATGAGCGCGGTACGGGGTGAGGTTGTCAGCGGCCAGACCTTTGCGCAGGCACTGAGCCGTTATCCGCGGGATTTCCCGGAGGTTTACCGGGCGCTGGTCGCGGCCGGCGAGCAATCCGGTGACTTGTCCATTGTGATGGACAGGCTGGCCGACTACGTTGAATCGCGCAGTGCATTGGCGCAACGGATCGGCTTGGCCTTCACCTATCCGGCCATTGTCACGCTGGTTGCGCTGATCGTTGTCGTCGCGCTGCTTACCTATGTCGTGCCGCAGGTGGTCGGTGTGTTTGCGCAGACCCGCCAGAAGCTGCCGGCTCTGACCGTCGGGCTGATCGCAACCTCGGATTTCATCCGTGAGTGGGGCTGGTGGCTGGCCGCGTTCCTGGTCGCTGCCGGCATCTCATTTCGTGTGGCGTTGCGCTCGCCAAGCCTGCGACTCGTCTGGCATCTGCGGCTGCTTGATGCGCCGCTGTTTGGAAAGCTGATCCGAGGAATCAATACCGCGCGATTTGCATCGACACTGGGCATCCTGGCAGCCAGTGGTGTGCCGTTGATCCGAGCGCTGCAGGCTGGTGCCCAGACCCTGTCGAATGATGCGATGCGTGCGAATGTCGAAGATGCGGTTGATCGAGTCCGCGAGGGGGCGCCGTTGTCCCGAGCGCTGAAGGCCGGTGGACTCTTTCCTCCGATGATGATCCACATGATTGCCAGCGGCGAAGCGACCGGTAATCTGGCTGAGATGCTGCAACGGACCGCAAGGACGCTGTCGGGTGAAACCGAGCGTCGCGCGCTGGCGCTGACCGGGATTCTTGAGCCGGTCCTCATTCTGGTGATGGGGGTCGTCGTGCTGGTGATCGTGCTGGCTGTACTGCAGCCGATCATCGAGATCAACCAGCTGGTGCGCTGAGCTCTGGTGGCAGCCGGCAATTCATCGAGCAGCCGGTTGATCACTGCACTGATGCTTGCGGTGGCCACCGTGGGTGCGACCATCTTTGCGATCTCGCCGCTGTTGCTTGATATTGCGCAGGCCTTCGATGTTTCCGCAGCCCAGGTCGCGATCCTGCCTGGGGCATTCAGTCTGTCGCTGGCACTTGTTGCGCCCCTGGTTGCGCTGACTGCGCAGAGGCTGCCCCGCGCGCGTCTGATTGTCTGGGGCTTGCTGATCTTCGGGTTGGCCTGGCTGCTGGCCTTGATGGTCAGCGACTTTCGGCTGATGACGCTGTTGGCGATGCTGGCTGGCGGGGCAACCGGGGCTGTTTTGCCGGCTACATATGCCAGCGCGGCCGATCTGTCCAGCTACGCGCAGCGCGCGCGTACGATGGGGCGTATCGTCAGCGGCTGGTCGATGGCGATTCTGCTTGTCGTGCCGATGATGGCGTTGGCCTCACAGGCCATCAGCTGGCGCTGGGCCTTCGGGGCGCTGGCCTGCTGTGCAATTGCAATTGCGCTGTGGTTGTCCAGCTTAGGACGACATTGGGCTGTGGCACCCCGGACGCAAGACGGCGGAGCTGCAATCGAATCGGAGGCGTCTCAGTCTTTTGCCGATCCGCACCAGATGCAGTCGCCGCAGGATGCCGTATCCGTGATGGGCAGCCTGCGAAGCGTGCTTGCCGATCCCTCAATCCGGATCCTGCTGCTGGTCAATCTGCTGGATATGGGGGCCTTCTATGCGGTCTATTCGTTCGCGGGGACGGAGTTACGGCGTCTGAACGACTGGGGCGCCTCGGCTGCCGGTCTGGCGATGGCTGCCTATGGCCTGGGCCTGGCGATCATGACCTTCAACGGTCGCTGGATTGATCTTCTGGGCAAGCGCCGTGCCGCCATCGTGGCGCTTCTGTCTCTGGGGCTGGTGTTGGCCATGCTGCCCTGGCTGGCCAGTCTTCCCTGGGCGATGGTAGTCGGCATCATTGTGTGGGGCATCGTGCAGGGAGCTTTCTTCACGGCAATCACCAGTCTGGCCACCGAGCAGATCCCGCCTCTGCGTGGGGTTGTGGTGGCCCTGCTCAGTGCCTCGACTTACCTGGGGGTCACCTTGTACACGCCGGTGACGGCCTGGCTGTATGGCAGTTTCGGCTATGCGGCGGTCGGGCTGGAGGCCGCATGTGGATGCGCGCTCGCAGCCTTCCTGCTGCTGTTTACCCGGGGCGGTCGACGTGCGGAGCCAGGTCGCGTTTAGGCTGCGCGATTTGATTAACCACTTCGATTTAGGTCGTTTGCATCATCCGAATGCCAAGTTTTAGTCAGGATTTTCAGGGCATCCTGTCTCGATGGATTCACATGACCTGCTAAGAGACGCACTGGCCACCGCAGCCCGGGAACTGCCTGCCCAAGACTGGGAGAAACTGCTGGCGCAACTTCGGGCCTGGTTCACTCCAGAAGAGGTTGCGGTGCTGCTACCCGACCATCTGGCGCGCGGTCGTTCAGCCGTGCCCTCGGCGAAGGCCAACGCCACTGATGCCGCATTCTGAGCCCGCGGCATTCTCGCGCAAAGCAACCAGGCGTCAATCTGTTGTTTGATCGTCTCTGTAATTGCGAGGCGATTGCTCGCATCATGCGGTTTCCAGGGGCCTGAGACTGGCCCCCCAAGCGTGTCAGTCAACTAGAAGCTGCAGTCAAGGCGCCGCAGTCATGTTTTAGCAACGGTCACATCTTCAGCGCACCGGCATATCCAGTCAGTTCCATATACCCGCGCCCAATCAGTCGCCCCTGCTCCAGCACTTTGACCGCACCTTCCCAGTAGATCGTTCCGGTGCTGGCGCGAGTGTCCAGTTCCTGATCATCGAACAGGGGTTCCAGATCCAGCGTTCGACCTGCGACCTGCAGGCGCATCGCGACCGGATAGCGTGCGCCACTGCGCAGCGAATGCCAGTGCCGTCGCGGTGCAAACTGCGCAGCGCGATCTTGCTCTTCCAGTTGCTGCGCATTGATCGATTTGCCCTCAGATCGTTGTTCTCGACCCTGCGCATCGACCCATTTTGCGTCCGACCAAAGCGTTGAGCCATCGTGCCTGCGGATCCGGAAGGCCATCAATGCGCTGCCGTCCTCGAGATTCAGACCACACCAGTCCCAGCCTGCAGCGTCCGGATCCAGATACTCGCTGGACCACTCATGATCCAGCCAGGCCAGACCGTCAACAGGGAGCAAACGCTCGCTGCTCGCCTGGGATGCCATCGAAGAGGTGCCTTCCTGGGGGCCTGCCTCTGCGGTCGTCCTGTTGTCGATCCTGATCTGGCCGCTGACCTGTAACTGGGGGCGACTGTAGTAGTGGCTGGCCTGTGCCGGTTTCGGACCTTTGCGCGAATAACCCTGGCGGCCCTGAAGCAAAGGAGGGCGATTGGGCGTCAAAGTCAATTCGAGCCCGAATCCGTCAGCCTTGATCGAGGTGAGATAGCGATCCTCGGGGGTTCGGCGCAAGGACCAGCCGAGCACATTGACCTCGGTATCCCGATCGGAAAAGCTGCCAACCGTGAAGCCTTCGCGTGCCGCGCGCTGGTCATGGCGCAGCTTGCCTTCGCTCTCAAGCGCAACGGCCGCATGCGCGAGGATCAGCTGCCTGGGTGCAAAGCGACTTGGATTCTGTTCATTGTGCAGCGTGCGCGAGCGAAAGAAGGTCAGTTGCATGCCGATCCAGCTCGAACCGGCCCGTAGCCAGCCGGTTGCGTACCACCACTCGGTCCGATACTCCGGGTGCGCGCCGAAGTCGCGCGGAAAGTTCAGTCGGTAGTCAGGGCGTACGAGCGGGCCTGCTGCAAACGACGGGGCAGGCAGTATCAGTGAGAGCGCGGCGGGAACGGCAATCACCGCGGCGTCGGACAGTAGCGAGGCTGTCGCTGCGGCGCTGCCCCCGGTCAGAAATCGGCGCCGCTTCACCAGTCCTCCCTGACCGCCCGCACCGGAGCGGTGCTGGTTGCGCTGCGACTTGCAAGGATCGCGGAGCCGATGCCCATCACGATCAGCATGAACGCGCTGCCAAGCAGTAACGGGACTGGCCAGGCGACATCCATTGTCCAGTGAAAGGATTGCGGGTTGACACGATGGATCAACACCATGGCGATCGCGATGCCAATCAGTGCTCCCCACAGCACGCCGACGCTGAGCAGCAGCGCCGATTCGATTGCGAACATCTGCGTGATTCCTGCGCGGCTCAAGCCAAGATGCCGCAACATGCCGAATTCGCGGGCCCGGGCCAGTGCTTCGCCAGCATAGGTGGCGGCCACGCCGAACAGGCCGACGATGATTGCGATTGCCTCCAGCACATAAGTGAGTGCAAAGCTGCGATCGAAAATTTGCAGCGACAGTTGCCGGATCTCACGCGTGCTGCTGAATTCGAGTGATGAAAGCGCTGGAATCTGCGCACGAAGTCGCCCGATGACGGTCTCGGGGTTGTGTCCAGGGGCCAGCCACAACGCAACATTGTTGGCGCTTGAATCGCCGGTCAGCGCACGCCATTGAGCACGATTGATCGTGATCGTGCCATGCTGGCGGGCATAGTCGCGCCAGACAGCAGCCACGAAGAACTGCGGCGCTTCAGGGCCTTGCAATTGAAGCGGCAGCGAGACGCTCGTCCCAGGGCGGAATCCGTACAGATCAACCATGGCCTCGCTGACATAAATCGGCACCATGCCCTCAGGTGCCTTGAGGACCGCGCCGGTCACGGGCAGTTGTCTGGCCGGGTCGGCGATGTCGAGATCGCGGGCCAGCAAGGTGACCGCTGGACGTTGCGGGTCAAGGTTCAGGTCCAGGATGCGCAGGAAATCGACGCGCTGTACGCCTGTGACGGCTGGTATCTGGCTCTGAAGCTGCATCGGCAAGGCGCCCTGCGCACTGCCCACTGGCGCGCGGCCATACAGATCTGCAGGCAGCACGACATCGAGCCAGCGATCAACCGAATCGCGAAAACTATGGACCATGATGGCCATGGCGCTGGCCAGTGCGACGCTTGCCACTACGCCGGACAGGGCCGCCGCAGCGCTGTTCGGCGCTCCGGCAATCCGCTGGATGGCAAGCCAGGCTGAGGCCTGGCGCCAGGCAATGTCGCGGTCCTGGAGCAGCCTGCCCAGTGATGACGTCAGCACCGGCACGAACACGATGCCAGCCAGCAGCCAGCAGACGATCGCCAGATAGGCGGCAAGTGGCAGATCCATGATCGGTGGCAGGGCCAGTAGCACGCAGCCGAGCGCAAACAGCAGGCCGCTGCCTGCAAGTCCATGCCCGCGTCGCAATCGCTGCTCGAGCCTGCCGGCGCGCAGCGCACG
>JAURMJ010000070.1 GCA_030830765.1 Quisquiliibacterium sp. | reverse complement strand
CCAGTACGGTCTGATTGACCGGATCGACGCTTGCACCCAGCGTCTGCACCGTCGCAATCTGACGATCTGAAACCAGGACCCGAGCACCCAGTCTGACAGCAGCAATACGATTCCGAGGCACATGAATCATCAACACCCGCTGCCCGTCCTGCGCAAGACGAAATAACGGCGTCGATTGCCCGACCCGCTGACCGAGCGAGGCCTCTCGGGCAAGCACGATCCCGTCAACCGGTGCACGAACCGGCATTTCGGCTGTTGCCGATACCCCGGATGAGTTGCCTGATGCCTGCGCCAGGATCGCCTTGACGGTCCGCTCATCGACACCCGCCAGTGCGAGCACCTGCCGACTTTCTGACAGTGCCGCGCGGGCTTCAAGTGCAGCGGCCCGCGTACTGGCCAGCCGGCTGGCTGAAATGATTCCCTCATCCAGCAACTTCTGATCGCGTGCCAGATTGCCCTGCGCCAGTTGTGCATGGGCATGCGCCTGCAGCAGTGCCCGATACGCGCCAGCCAACTCCGGACTGGCCAACCTGGCGAGGACCTGTCCGCGCCTGACCCGATCGCCCACCGACACGTTCAGCTGCTCGATCCGCGCGGCCACCGGCGCACTGACCAGATGCAGGCGATCCGGCGGCACGGCCACCTCAGCCACCAGTCCGGCAATGACAGCAGGGCGGACAGGACCGACGACCTGCAGGCCGACTCCCAGCGACTGCGCCTGGGCAAGGGAAAGAGTGCGGACCGGCAAAGGTTCGGCCGCCGCCTGGACGCTGCCGAACACCGGCAGCAGCATGCAAAGAATTGATACTGGAATGCAAAGGCGATTCATGGAATCGCTCCTCCGCGCAAGCGCGTCAATGAATCCTGGAGAAATCAGGAATTCGGCGCAGGCAATCAGCGCGAAACCCGGATTCAAAAAAACAGATCAGCTGGACTCAGACGAGGCAAGGCGGAGCGCGCGCACGCGCGCAGTGCAGCAGCGGGTCGGAAGGAAAGAGCGCACGTAGTTGCAAGCTTGGCTCATGCGCACGGGATTCGCCATCAATCCGAGGAAGCGCGACAACGATTGCCGCAGGCTGCTCGTCGATTGAAAGAACCCCTTCGCGGCGCAACTCGGGCGGGACCAGCACAACCGGCCCGTCGTCGGGTGCAAATGCCAGTTGCCCCGAAACCGCCGCTGGGCCGGCTGGTGAGAAATGAAGATGCAGCAGCGCGCCGCTGCCAGGCCCGCGATCACCGGCATGCGCATGCAGAAAAGGCGTCAGCGACTGCGACAGAAACAGCAGCGCAACAACCAGCCTGAGGATCAAGCGAGACAGCATCGAACCAGTTTAGCACCGCCCCGACGCCCGTCAGGCCAGCGCGGCGTTGCTCGGTTCGAACACTTCGGCAAGCAGTTCGTAGGAACGCTGACGCGCCCTGTAGCTGGCCGCGACAGTCAGCACAATCACTTCATCGGCCTCGAACTGCGCCTTCAGATGCTGCACACGTTCGGCGACCCGCTCGGGCGTGCCGATGATGCTGCGCGGGCGTTCATGCGCAATCACAGCGCGGGCATGCTCATCGGGCTGCCAGGACTGTGCCTGCTCAATGGTCGGGATCGGCTCGTTCAGACCATAGGCCATCAGGACCCGACGCAAATCGACCGCGGCTGCCAATGCGTCGGCCTGCGCCTCGGTCTCGGCACAGATCACGAACAGTGCCACCGCGCAGTACGGCGCATCGTGATGCCCGGACCGGAACTGCGCGCGATAGCCACGCGCGATCTCATCGCCACCCCGGGCGCTGATGAAATGCGCAAACGCAAAGCGCATCCCCAGCTGCGCTGCCAGCGCACCGCCAAAATCGCTGGAGCCAAGCATCCACAACTGCGGACAGGTCTGCACCGCAGGCTGCAGCAGGACACCATGCGCCGGATGCCGCTCAGGCAGATGCCCGCTGGCCAGCGCAATCAGGTCGGCCACCTGGGCCGGGAAACTGTCCGGATCATAGCGGCCATGCGCAACGACCCGGGCAGTGCGGCCGTCGCCCCCGGGAGCGCGTCCAATGCCCAGGTCAATGCGTCCGGGGAACATCGCCTCGAGCATCATGAACTGCTCAAGCACCTTGAACGCACTGTAATAGGGCAGCATCACGCCACCGGAACCAAGCCGGATGTTGCGCGTGACACTGCCAAGCCGCGCCAACAGCACTTCCGGACACGGGTTGGCCAGGCCAAACATCCCATGATGTTCTGCACACCAGTAACGCGTGTAGCCCAGTTCATCGGCCATCTGCGCAAGGTCTATCGTGGCGGCAATGGCATCAGCAGCGGTGTGCCCGTGAATGACCGGGCTTTGATCGAGAACGGATAATTTCATCGGCTGGATTTCCATCGGGAAACTCGGGCCTTCTTGCCCTTCCCTTCAATTCGCGCCGATCTTATACGGCTGCTGCCTGCGCTACCATGTCCGCTTGCCAGTCAACGGACAGGCGGGCCGCCACGCCAGGTCAGCTGACTGCATCGCCGTCTGATTCGAATCCATTCAGGATGCCCATTGACATGTCGGAAACCACGCCCGTTTTTCGCCTGCACTGGCCCACGACAGCAGAAGTACCCCTGGTCTTCGATTCGCCGCACTCGGGCAGCTGGTTTCCAGACGATTTCCGTCATTGCCGCACCGAACGCGAGCTGCGTGATGGCGAAGACTGCTTCATTCAGGAGCTTTTCGGCGCAGCGCCGGCGCATGGTGCGCCGCTGCTGGAAGCCAGCTTTGCGCGTACCTACGTGGACGCAAACCGGGCTGAAACCGATATCGATACCGACCTGATCGATGGTCAATGGCCACATCCTCTGACCGACAGCGGCAAGGGCAAGTCCGGGCAGGCGCTGGTCTGGCGCAATCTGAGCGACGGGCGACCGATCTATGCGCGCAAGCTCAGCGTTGCTGAAATGCAGCATCGCATCGAACAGTATCTGCGTCCCTACCAGAGTGCACTGAAGGGCCTGATCGAACAGACCCATGCGCGGCATGGCGTCAGTTACCACATCAACTGCCACTCGCTGCAGTCTGTCGGTGGCAAGATGTCCCAGGATGGCGAGGGCACACGCCGAGCAGATATCGTGCTCGGCGACCGCGATGGCAGCAGCTGTTCGGCCGAATTCACCGAGGTCGTGCGTGCGTTTTTCGCGAATGCCGGTTATGGCGTGAAGATCAACGATCCATACAAGGGCGTGGAACTGGTCCGTGCCTTTTCCGATCCGGCAGCAGGACGGCACAGCCTGCAGATCGAATTGAATCGTGCGCTGTACATGAACGAAAAGACGCTGAAAAAAAACGACGGATTCAAAAAACTGCAAGACGATCTGAGTCAATTGATTGCTCAGCTTGCTCAATTCGCACGATCCAAGAAGACAGCCTGACCTCCTGAATACCGCCGAACGGAGCCCTCTGATCATGAGCAAGACACCCATCCCCCCGATCGAACTGCTTGCCCCGGATATTTCGCGACACCAGAACGGCAATACCGGCATTCCCTACGTGCACAGTTTTGATTCGGGGCGCCCCGGACCGCATGTGATGGTGCAGGCACTTACCCATGGCAACGAAATCTGCGGGGCCATCGCGCTCGACTGGCTGCTTGGTCAAAAGCTGCAGCCTGCCCACGGACGGCTGACCCTGGCGTTTGGCAATATCGAGGCATTCGCGCTCTGGGACCCGGCAGATCCGAATCGCTCCAGGTTCGTGGAAGAGGATTTCAATCGGGTCTGGGCCGACGAGGCCTTGCACGGCCCACGCAACTCGGTCGAACTGAGCCGCGCGCGCCAGCTTGCGCCAATTATTGACAGCGTCGATTACCTGCTCGACCTGCATTCGATGACCGAACCCTGCCGTCCGATCATGGTCTGTGGCGCCACCGGTCGCGGCGGCGAGAAATCAGCTCGGCTCTCGCAAAAACTCGGCGTCCCGCAGGATCTGCTCATTGACACCGGCCACCCGGCCGGGCTGCGCATGATCGAGCGTGGGCCTTTCGGTGATCCGAACGATCCGCGCACCGCGCTGCTGATCGAATGCGGACAGCATTGGGAGCGCTCTTCAGCCGACGTCGCGATGGACACGATGCTGCGCTTTCTTGCGCATTTCGGGATGGTTGATGCGAGCTGGGCTCAGGCTCACATGCCGATGCAGCCGGCGACCAGCCAGCATATCGTGCGGGTGACCGAAGCCGTCGTGGCCAGGAGCACCGACTTTGCTTTCGATAAGCATTACACAGGCCTTGAAGTGATTCCGAAGGCAGGCACGCTGATTGCGCAGGATGGTGAATTTCGCGTGACCACACCCTATGACGACACGGTCCTGGTCATGCCCTCCACAGCCCATCGGCGCATCGGCAACACGATGGTTCGACTGGGCAGGATCGAACAGCTGGACTGAGCCGTCGCAGGCGCACCCTGCGGCGCTGAGAATCTCCTGAAACGGTCTGCCGCGAGTCATCTGGAGCAGGCACAGCGGCGTTCGAGCACCGTCCGGATTCGCACTGAGACAGTCCCGCGCTTTCGGGGAGGAATCAGTAACGCAGGCGCGCGTAATACGTTGTTCGCGCGGCCTCGCGGGCCTGCGCCAGCGTGCGGATCCCCTGCTCACGCAGCAGCGGAATCAGCCTGAGCAGGACCTCGGCCGTCAAGATCGCATCGCCGAGCGCCGTATGGCGTCCGATCACAGGGATCCCGAAACGCTCGGCAATTGATTCGAGTTTGTGCGACGACTGATTCGGATGCACCACGGCCGACAGCAGCAGCGTATCAAGCACGGGGTGATCAAATCGCAGGCCGACTTCTTCCTGCTTGCGCTCAAGAAAGCGCAGATCGAACGCCGCGTTGTGAGCCACCAGAACAGTCCCCTCCACGTAGGCATGAAAGGCTGGGAGGACTTCCTGAATTCGCGGCTTTCCCTCGACCATGTGTTGCTCAATGCCGTGAATCGGGATCGAAGCCATCGGAATCGGACGCCCCGGATCGATCAGCTGCTCGAAAGCCTCGGCATGCAGCAACCGGCCATTGAGCACGCGCACTGCGCCGATCTGAATGATTTCGTCACCCGATGACGGATCCAGCCCAGTGGTCTCGGTGTCGAAGACCGTGAAGCTGAGAGTATCGAGTTCGCAATCATCCAGCACGCGCTGGTCCGGATGAGCTGGCCGGAACAGGTCAAAGTCATAGAACTCGGGTCGAGAACCGGTCTTCACGAACATCGCCGAATCAAGTGCCTCGAGCGGCTGGGCCCGGGGCAGCAGCATCAGGAATCTTGCTGAACCGGTCGCCGGATCAATCTTGCAAAAACATTCGCCCCGATGCCGTTCGATGATCTCGCGAATAGTGAATGGTTGCGGTTGACCAGCGATGACGATCGGCTGCTCAGCCCAGCTTTCAACGATGTCCGGTTCATGCAGCTTCGCGCTTGGCCAGCACAAAGCAAACCCAATCTGTTCGAGGTCAGCACTCAGTTCGATCACAAGCTGCTCGACACCGAGGTCAGCATGCAGTTGTAGCGCCAGCGACTCGAAGACCTGCAGCAATGAAAAACTGTCGGCGTTCAGCCAGACTTCTGACTCGGGTTTGCGCGGAGCACCAAGAACGGGCTGCGATGCATCATCAGGTCCGGCGTGTGAATCGGAGCGGGAACGATCCCCGGATGTCTTCTGGGCACCGGACTCGATCAGCTTACAACGCAATGCGGACGAGGCCTCGATACGCTGACAGGCGATCCGCAACAGATCGCTCGCGAGCACAGGCTCAAGTGGCCAGTGCGAGAACGCGCCGCGACCATCGCGCGCGGCAAGGGCGTCCAGCTGATGCGCGATCGCCCGGGATTCCTCGTCAAGCGTCCTGGCAATCGGCTCTCGCACCCTGTCGGGTAGTCCGACTTGCTGGAGCAGAGCAGTCACCAGTTGCAGACGGGTCTTCGAAGCCAGCAGCCCCTGACCAAGCCTGCGCAACAGACGTTCGTCTTCGAGCTGCTGCTCAAGCTCGCGTGTCATGTTTTCGAGCACCAGCACAAAACCGGCCAGCGCCGGCAGGTCCTGGCCCGGATCAGTTTCTCGCACGGGCGCAAGCTGCACACGCAGCAACTGTCCGGATCGAGTCGCCGTCATGAATGTCGAGACCGGATGCTCTGCGCCGCGCTCAATGCGCCGGACAACTCCCTGCAGGGCATGGGCGATCAACTGTCGATCAAGCACCCTGTAAATGGAACGTCCAAGACCGAGTAACTCGGCGCCGCCAGCCAGCGAAGGAGCCTGAGACATCGCGCGAAACTGCAGGCGCGCACGGCTGTTGTACAACAGCACAAGCCCATCGAGATTGCAGACCACCACACTCTGCGCAAGCTCGCTCATCAGCGCGGCCAGCCGTTCGCGCTCCTGTTCGATCGCGCGACTGGCATCGCGAACCCTGGCTTGCACGTCGCCTTGAAGATCCGAGCGTTGCTGCACGAGCGTGTTGATCGCAGCAGCAATCTGTCGCTCCAGCTGCGCATGACCGTGCTCAAGCCGCCCTCCATGTTCGCTGGCGATCAGCCCCTGCGCCCGCTCGAGAAGACGGGCCGGCCCTTGCACCCAGGTCTGATAAGCGGCCAGCACCAGCCACCCGACGCCAACGGCCAGCACGGGCACAATAAAAATCAGCAACGGCAGATGTGGCTCGAGCAGAATTGAAAATTCCCGCCACTGCCGGTCGCCCATGCGCGCCTGCAGCAAGGCCGCCAGCGCCGCCCCGACACCGGCCAGCAGTAACAGGCATCCGAGGACAGCCAGCGCAACGACAGCAAGCAGCTGCCGATCGCGTCTCATACGTGCCGGCTCACTTCGAGTCGCGCGCCGCCAGCGTGTGGGCATGTCGCCCGATTGCAAAGCTGGCAAAGAACTTCGACCAGATTGTTGTCCCGGCAATCGCCGTCCAGCGATCGTATTCGAGGACCCCGAGCACAACACCGAAAATCACGAAAACAATCACGATGCCGGCCAACGCATTGATGACAAGCTCCCAGGATGCCCACTTCTCAGCATTGGGCGGCGGTTCGCCTCCCTTGAGCGCGACCTCGGAGAAATCACGTTTGAACAGGATCCGGTACGCGCGGCGCAACCAGAAGAATGCCAACGGAAAAAGCGCCAGAAACAGTATCCAGGTGATTGCGACGCTGATGTCAAAAACCATCCCGCCCTCCGATGAAAAAGGCCTCACCGGACCAGCCGGCGAGGCCTGATTGTCGCAGTTCCGGAGCTGGCTCCGGAATCTTCGCCACCCGCCTCTGCCGGCGATGAGACGTCGGCAGGGGCGGGCGGCCGGCAGACCGGTCAGTGAGCGCCGTCCACCGCCTTCGAACCGCGCGGGATCCGCACTGCCTCGACCATTGCCTGAATATGCTCAGGCGGCTCCTTGGTCATCTTGTCGACGACAAATGCCACGATGAAGTTCACCAGCGCACCGATGGCTCCAAAGGCCTCCGGCGTGATGCCGAAGAAACTGTTGGGTCCCCCAATGAGGTCGAGGTACCCGGTACCCTTGATGAAGAAGATGCCCTTGTGCGCAAACACATAGAACAACGTGACGAACAGGCCGGAAAGCATGCCCGCCATCGCACCTTCCTTGTTCATCTTCTTGCTGAAGATGCCCATCATGATCGCCGGGAACAGCGAGCTTGCAGCAATACCGAAAGCCAGTGCCACCGTCCCCGCCGCGAAGCCCGGCGGATTCAAGCCAAGCCAACCGGCGACCACGATCGAGGCTGCCATCGCGATCTTGCCGGTGAGCAGTTCCCCCTTCTCACTGATGTCCGGCGCAAAGACCCCCTTGACCAGATCATGGGAGACCGCCGACGAGATGGCCATCAGCAGACCGGCCGCAGTGGACAGTGCCGCCGCGAGGCCGCCTGCAGCCACCAGCGCGATCACCCAGTTTGGCAACAGCGCAATTTCCGGGTTGGCCAGCACGATGATGTCAGCATTGACCGTCAGCTCATTACCCTTCCAACCGGCTCCGTCTGCCTTTTTCTTGAATTCGGCATTCTTGGCTTTGTCGTTGTAGTACTGGATCCGGCCATCCCCGTTCTTGTCCTGGAACTTGAGCAGACCGGTGGTTTCCCAGCGCTTCATCCAGTCGGGACGCTTGGCGTACTCCAGATTGGACTTGGCCTTGAACGGATCGGTGTCCTTCATCACGATGCCCGGTGTCACGGTACTGATCAGGTTCATCTTGGCCATGGCCGCCACAGCAGGCGCGGTGGTGTACAGGATTGCGATGAAAACCAGCGCCCAGCCAGCCGATGCGCGTGCATCACTGACCTTGGGAACCGTGAAGAAGCGCATGATCACGTGCGGCAAACCGGCAGTGCCGATCATCAGCGAAATCGTGTAGACGAACATGTTCAGCTTGCTGCCGGGCACCGAGGTCGTGTACTCGGCAAAGCCCAGTTCGGTGACGACCTTGTTCAGCTTCAACAGCAGCGGCTCATCGCTGCCGGCCATGTCGGAACCCAGACCCAGCTGCGGAATCGGGTTGCCGGTCAGCTGCAGCGAGATGAAGATCGCCGGAATCGTATACGCGATGATCAGCACGATGTACTGGGCAACCTGTGT
>JAURMJ010000069.1 GCA_030830765.1 Quisquiliibacterium sp. | reverse complement strand
ATGAGTAGAGAATAAAATAGTTGTTCCACGTTCTTTTAAACCCAATATCTCATCTTTTAGCATATTCGCATTGATCGGATCAAAACCCGAAAACGGTTCATCTAGAATCAACAATTGCGGCTCATGCATTAACGCTCGAGCAATCATCAAACGTCGCTTCATTCCCCCGGAAAGGTCCTGAATCCTGGAATCCGCTCTCGCCGAGAGCCCGGCAAACTCGAGTAGGCCGGGGAGCTTTAATTGCAGTTGACTGCGCGGGATGCCGAAATATCGACCGAAGACCAGCAGGTTCTCTGCGACTGTGAACTCAGGATCAAGCGCGTCATTCTGGGGCACAACCCCGACATGACGCCGCGCCGCCGGCGCCGCGCTCGGGATTGGATAACCCAACAAATCAATCGTGCCCTCATCCGCTTCGGTCAGGCCCAGAAGCAGTTTGAGGGTCGTACTTTTTCCTGCTCCATTCGGACCGAGTAATCCAAAGCACTCACCCGCCCGGACCTGGAAAGACAAGTTATCGACCGCACGGGATTCGCCAAAGCACTTGATGAGGCCTTGAACACGCAGCACCGACGAATCAGCGCTCCGCTGATGCTCAGACGGCGAGGTAACTTCGTCAGCTTGGACTCTTTCGATTGACATGGCAGGTCACGAAGCAGAACGATTGCGCTTACGACTCAACAGAGCGCCCAGAAAAGATATCTGGGACGCCGCAGATGCCCTGTGCACCCGAGCACCAGCAAGTTGCAGGAACCCTCGGCGCTTCAAAAGACAATCGGGCGTTCGCACCACAATCGCGGTACGACGCCCGACTCGCGCTCCGTCTGACACGCAGAACGGAACGTGCCAACCAAGCCGATCAGGACTCGGAGGTGGTGGCTTCCTCAACCACAACTTCCGGACGATCCATCAGTTCCACCAGCGCCATCGGAGCATTATCCCCAACGCGGAAGCCGAACTTCAGGATCCGCAGGTAACCACCGTTACGGGTGGCATAACGCGGACCAAGCTCATTGAAAATCTTGACGACCATTTCACGGTCGCGCAGACGATCGAAAGCCAGACGGCGATTGGCCAGAGAGGGCTTTTTGCCGAGCGTGATGAGTGGCTCAACCACGCGGCGCAATTCCTTGGCCTTAGGCAAGGTGGTTTTGATCAACTCGTGCCGCAGCAGCGAGTTGCACATATTACGCAGCATCGCTTCGCGATGGCTGCTGGTACGGTTCAGTTTACGGAGTCCGTGACGATGACGCATGGTTTGATCCTTGTGCCTTCAATGCGTTGCGTTTGCTCAGGGACGCTCGAGACCAGCCGGCGGCCAGTTTTCGAGAGACATGCCCAGCGTGAGCCCACGCGAAGCGAGCACTTCTTTGATTTCATTCAGCGATTTACGACCCAAATTCGGGGTCTTGAGCAATTCGATCTCGGTTCGCTGGATCAGGTCGCCGATGTAGAAGATGTTCTCGGCCTTCAGACAGTTCGCTGACCGAACTGTCAACTCGAGGTCATCAACCGGGCGCAGCAGAATCGGATCGACCTGCGGGCCTGCACGACCACCGATAGAGACATCAGACGAATGCTCGCCGCCCCCTTCGAGTACAGCAAAAACCGACAGTTGCTCGACAAGAATTCGAGCCGACTGGCGAACTGCCTCTTCAGGTACAACGACACCATTGGTCTCAACATCGACAATCAGACGATCCAGGTCGGTTCGCTGCTCAACCCGCGCACTTTCAACCGTGTAGCTGACTCGTCGCACGGGAGAAAATGATGCATCGAGAACAATACGACCAATGGTCTTACTGGCCTCGCCCAGGTTGCGCACGGTGCCAGGCACATAGCCGCGACCGCGCTCAACCTTGATCTGCATCTCAATCGCACCGCCCTGGGTCAACATGGCAATCATGTGCTCGGGGTTTACAACTTCGACATCGTGCGGGAGGTCAATATCAGCTGCGGTCACCGGGCCAGCGCCTTCCTTGCGCAGGGTGAGGAAGACCTCGTCCCGATTGTGCATCTTGAATACGACACCCTTCAGGTTCAACAGCAAATCGACGACGTCTTCACGAACACCATCGATGGTCGAATACTCGTGCACGACCCCGGTGATCTGGACTTCGGTCGGCGCATAACCAACCATCGACGACAGCAGAACCCGACGCAGCGCATTGCCCAACGTGTGTCCGTAGCCGCGCTCGAACGGTTCCATCACAACGCGGGCGTGCGACGGCCCGAGTTGCTCGACCTCGACGATCCGCGGCTTCAACATGGCTGTCTGCATAGAGGAATCCCTTTGATTAACGCGAGTACAACTCGACGATCAGGCTTTCGTTGATGTCCTGCGACAGATCGGCACGATCCGGTACCGACTTGAACACGCCTTCCAGCTTGTTCTTGTCAACCGAAACCCATCCAGGCAGGCCGCCTTGATCAGCCAGATTCAATGAATCCTGAATCCGGGCCTGCTTCTTGGCACCTTCGCGAATTCCAACGATGTCGCTTGGCTTGACCATGATCGAAGGAATGTTCGCGGTCTTGCCATTGAGAGTAATGGCTTTATGGCTGACCAGCTGACGCGCCTCCGCCCGAGTCGAGCCAAACCCCATCCGATAAACGACGTTATCGAGACGGCACTCCAAAAGCTGGAGCAGTTTCTCGCCGGTGTTACCACGACGACGGACGGCCTCGGCATAGTAGCGACGGAACTGGCGCTCAAGAACACCGTACATCCGCTTGACCTTCTGCTTTTCGCGAAGCTGCAAGCCGAAGTCAGACGTGCGCGCACCCGAAGTACGGCCATGCTGACCCGGTTTACTGTCAAGCTTGCATTTGGAATCGAGCGCGCGACGCGCGCTCTTTAGAAACAGGTCCGTGCCTTCGCGGCGGGACAGTTTCGCCTTCGGTCCGGTATAACGTGCCACAGTATTTCCTTGTGTAATACGCGGGCGCGCCCGGTAGCGCGCGTCGCGGTTAGTCTGTCTTGGTATTTGCCTGACAAGCGTGTGCCAGGTGACAGACGGTGGTCTTTTGCCCGACCTTCGGGACGCAGAGAACGCGCCCCAGGCCGCCGGGTGCCAGCCTTAAAACTTAGATGCGACGGCGCTTTGGCGGCCGGCAGCCATTGTGCGGGATTGGCGTGACATCCTGAATCTGGGTGATCTTGATGCCAAGCGCATTCAGCGCACGTACGGAAGACTCACGCCCCGGACCGGGACCACGGATCTGAACCTCGAGGTTCTTGATACCGCATTCCTGGGCCGCACGACCGGCAGCTTCTGCAGCGACCTGCGCAGCAAACGGTGTCGACTTGCGAGAACCCTTGAAGCCTGCGCCACCGGACGTTGCCCATGACAGCGCATTGCCCTGCCGATCGGTAATCGTGATGATCGTGTTATTGAACGAGGCATGAACATGCGCAATACCGTCCGAGATGTTCTTCTTGGACTTCTTACGCATCCGCGATGCTGCGGCAGCGGCTGCCGACGATTGGGGTTTCGTTGCCATCTTGATTTAGCCTCCGTTTACTTCTTCAGCGCGATGCCGGCCTTGCGCGGGCCTTTGCGGGTACGCGCATTGGTACGGGTTCGCTGGCCGCGAACCGGCAGACCACGGCGATGCCGCAGACCACGGTAGCAACCAAGGTCCATCAGGCGCTTGATCGACATCGACACTTCACGCCGCAGGTCGCCCTCGACGGTGAAGCGGGAGAGCTGCTCACGAATACGCTCTAGTTCAGCGTCGTTCAGGTCTTTAACCTTTTTCGACGGCAGAACGCCAGCGGCGTCGCAGATCTCTCGGGCGCGGGTGCGTCCGATTCCGTAAATAGCCGTCAAACCGATTTCGGTATGTTGACGGTCGGGAATGTTAATTCCGGCGATACGTGCCATGTCTTACCTCTTAACCCTGGCGCTGCTTGTGACGCGGATCAGCACAAATCACACGGACGACGCCGTTACGCTTGATCACTTTGCACTTGCGGCACATTTTCTTGACCGATGCCATTACTTTCATGGTTACCTCGAGCCTGCTTGATTCCCAAGAACCTTATTTGGTCCTGAAGACGATCCTCGCCCTCGATAAATCGTAGGGCGTCAATTCAACGGTTACTTTGTCCCCGGGAAGAATCCGGATGTAATTCATTCGCATCTTCCCTGAAACATGACCGAGTACCACATGCCCGTTCTCCAGCCTTACTCGGAAGGTTGCATTCGGGAGGTTTTCAACGACCTCCCCCTGCATCTGGATAACGTCTTCCTTGCTCATTTGGTGCAGATCAAAATCGCACGCTGTTGCTTCTATCCGGAGAGCCAGCAAGCAGCTCTCAGACCCCCAACCCCTTCGTCCCACTCTTCTTGAGCAGGCTCTCGTACTGATGCGACATCACGTACGCCTGAACCTGATTCATGAAGTCCATTGTCACTACAACGATAATCAGCAACGAGGTTCCGCCGAAATAGAACGGGACGTTCCATTTCAGGACAAGAAACTCCGGCAACAGACAGACTGCCGTGATGTAAACCGCACCTGAAGCCGTAAGCCGCATCAGGATTCGATCAATGTAGCGGGCAGTCTGTTCACCAGGACGGATCCCGGGCACAAACGCACCACTCTTCTTTAAATTGTCCGCCGTGTCACGGCTGTTGAATACGAGCGCCGTGTAAAAGAAGCAGAAGAACACGATTGCGCAGGCATACAACAAAATATAGATCGGCTGCCCGGGAGACAGGGTTCCGGCAACATCCTTCAACACCCTGATCACCGGGTTGCTTGTGTCCCCTGAAGTGAACCACTGGGCCAGCGTTGCGGGAAACAGAATGATCGATGAAGCAAAGATCGGAGGAATGACACCCGACATATTCAGCTTCAGCGGCAGATGCGAAGACTGTCCCCCATAGACCCGGTTACCCACCTGGCGCTTGGCGTAATTGACCGTGATCTTACGCTGCCCCCGCTCGACAAAAACGACTGCTGCTGTCACTAACACTACGAGCGCGACAATCACCAGGCCGATGAAGGCACTGAGAGACCCGGTCCGAATCAATTCACCCATTCCGCCCAGCGCGCTCGGCAGACCTGCGGCAATCCCGGCGAAGATGATGATCGAGATGCCATTGCCAAGACCGCGCTCCGTGATCTGCTCTCCAAGCCACATCAGGAACATCGTTCCAGTCACCAGAGAGACTGCCGCCGTGAAGCGAAACTGAAACCCCGGATCCAGTACAAGACCAGGCTGAGATTCAAGCGCGATTGCAATGCCGATCGCCTGAAACGTGGCCAGTCCGACGGTGAACCAGCGGGTGTACTTCGTTATTGTGCGTCGACCAGCCTCACCCTCTTTTTTAAGGGCTTCAAGCTGGGGCACCACAACCGTCATCAACTGCATGATGATCGACGCGGAGATGTACGGCATGATCCCGAGCGCGAACACCGTGAACCGGCTCAATGCACCGCCCGAAAACATGTTGAACATGCCCAGAAGCCCGGTGCGCTGATCCTTGAACAGATTGGCCAGCTGATCAGGGTCGATCCCGGGAACCGGGATATGGGCTCCAATGCGGTAGACGACGAGCGCAAGCAGCAAAAACCAGAGTCGGCGCTTCAAGTCGCCGAACTTGCCTGATTTTGCCATTGCTGCTGAGCTGGTAGCCACTCGCGTGTCGCCTGTCTTTTAGGTTTCTAGCTGAATGTCGTGATTACGCGACGGAACCGCCGGCCGCTTCAATGGCCGCCTTTGCACCCTTTGTCGCACCGATGCCCTTCAGAGCCACACTGCGCGACAGCTTGCCCGACAGAAATACCTTCGCGCCCTTGGCCAGTTGGGAGACAACACCAGCAGCCTTCAGTGTGAGCAGGTCAACTTCAGACGAAGTCAGGCGCTCCAGGTCGGAAAGCCGTACCTGAGCGGTATCCCCAGCCATCATTGACTTGAACCCACGCTTGGGGAGCCGGCGCTGGAGAGGCATCTGCCCACCCTCGAACCCGGCCTTGTGCGACCCACCGGCCCGCGAATGCTGACCTTTGTGACCGCGCGTAGCGGTCTTGCCCATGCCGGAACCGATACCGCGGCCGACGCGCTTGCTGGCGTGCTTGCTACCTTCAGCGGGCTTCAGAGCGTTCAATCGCATGTCGTGCTCCAGTTCACTCGACTCGTACGAGAT
>JAURMJ010000068.1 GCA_030830765.1 Quisquiliibacterium sp. | reverse complement strand
GGGAGGCGCCTGCTCCATCCAGCGGAAGAACTTCGGCGCAGTGAGTCCGGGCGGGCAACAGACCTGGCCGCCAGCCGATAACGGTGCCAGCACCCCCGCGATCAGCCCATGAATATGGAACAGCGGCATGATGTTCAGACCACGATCCTGGTCGGTCAGCGACAGGAACTCACGGATGTTGCGCGCCGATGCGCAGACATTGCGCTGGGCCAGCGGAACGATCTTCGGTCGCGAAGTGGTCCCCGAGGTATGCAGGACCAGCGCGATGTCATCGGGTTGCGCCTCTCCAGGCTGCGCAGGCTCGGTCGGTTGGCTGCCGGACGTATCGCTCAGCGTGAAACTGCCCGCACCCTGAGCCCGGGTCGGCGTCAGTTCGATGATTCGCACCCCAAGCTTGCGCGCGACCTCGATCGCCGGCGAAGAACTCCCCGCCTGCACGATCAGACCCTTCGCATTCAGGTCAGACAGATAGAACTCGAACTCATCGGCCCGGTAGGCCGGGTTCAGAGGGGCCGATGTGGCACCTGCGGCAACTGCGATAAACGCCGTCCCCATCTCAGGACCGTTGTCGAGCACGATCGCAATGCGGTCATTGCGGCCGATCCCCATTGCATTGAGCGCGGCAATTGTGTCGCTGACCAGCCTGCGAAGCGCCGAATAGCTGAGACTGGCTTCGCCGGGAGCTGAAATTGCGGTCGCTGAATCGGCCCCGAGGGCGATAAGCTGCGAGATCGTGGTCTGGCTGGTCATGGTCGTTATCCGCGTGAGGGGAAAGCTGTGATTCTGCCCGACTCAGCCCATTTTCCGGAATACAGGCCGAACCACGCATTCCCGATTCCTGATCTTCGGCCTGCGTCATGCGTGCCAAAGCCTGATCCGACCGTTATGTCCGCATCGAACCGGGCGTCAGGCAGACTGCACTTCCAGTCGACCACGTTGCTCAGCCAGCGTACTGGCCAGCAGCGACGCACAGGCGTAGATGGCGTCAATCGACGGCGTCGGTGTCTCGGTGATCCGGGCAAGCTCAACCACACTGCCAAGCAGCGCATCCAGTTCCAGCGCACGACCACGTTCGACATCCTGGAGCATCGAGGTCTTGTGCTCACCGACCGCCTCGGCACCTGCAATCCGCTTGTCGATCGAAATCCGAAAACGAACGCCGATTTTCTCGGCAACGGTCTGCGCCTCGCGCATCATGTTGGCCGCAAGCTCACGGGTCAGCGGATCCTGGCAGATACGCACCAGCGTGGCATGCGTCAGCGCGCTGACCGGATTGAACGTCAGGTTGCCCCACAGTTTGAGCCAGATCTCGCTGCGAAGATCGGAAGACACGGGTGCCTTGAAACCCGCGGCGCTCATGGCCTCTGAGAGCTTCAAGGCTCGTTCCGATTTACTGTTGTCCGGCTCTCCAAGCGAGAAACGATTGCCCTCGATGACCTTGACCACACCGGGCGCGATCAGTTCCGAGGCCGGATAGACCACGGAGCCGATGATCCGCTCATTCTCGATGTTCGCTGCGATCGAGCCGTCCGGATCGACCTTGCTGACCGTTCGCCCCTCGTACGGACCTGACAGCTTGTGGAAATACCACCAGGGAACGCCATTCTGCATCGTGACCACGGCAGTCTGCGGCCCGAACAGGGCGCGCATCTCGGCGGCAACCGCCGACACCTGATGTGCCTTGAGCGCGAGCAGAACATAATCCTGCTGACCGGCTTCGGCCATGTTCTGGACAGCGCGTACGTCGCTGGCAACCCGCTCGCTGCCGTCTTCCTCGATCAGGCGCAATCCGCCGTCGCAGATTGCCTGAAGATTCGCACCTCGGGCGATGAAGGTCACCTCCTGGCCGGACAACGCGAGTCGGGCCCCCAGATAACCCCCGATAGCCCCTGCTCCGATCACTGCGATCTTCATCTGCCCCTCCGTCACGTGCGAGTTGTTTTCACGGGTCAGCGCCGGTCCGGCTCGGTCACTGCCGCCTGCAGGCAGGCAAGCCTGAGCGCCGCCTTTTTTCAGCGCGCGGATGTTAGCATCCGCCCCCTTGCCGCTCCCAAAAGGCAAGTCACCGGAGCTGATGCTGCCATGGAATCGACCACTCTAATGCTTTTGCTGCTGCTGGGCGCGTGCATCGGCTTTCTTGCGGGTCTGTTGGGCATTGGGGGCGGCATGATCATGGTGCCCTTTGTGGCCATGCTCCTGGAGGCTCGTGGCTTTACACCTGACCAGGTGATCAAAGTCGCGATTGCAACCTCCTTGACAACCATCCTGTTCACATCGATCTCCAGCGTGCGTGCGCATCATCTGCGCAATGGCGTGCTCTGGCGTCTGGCAGCTCTGCTGGCTCCGGGCATCGTGCTTGGCTCCTTTTTGGGCGCGCAACTGGCCGGCGCATTACAGGGTGCGATCCTGGCTACCGTCTTCGGACTGTTCATCGCCTGGGCAGCGACGCGAATGCTGAGCCAGATACGTGCCGGCGATGGGCCAGCAGGCCGCGAACTGCCGGGCAAAGCGGGTTTGTTTGGCGTCGGCTCGATGATCGGGGCGATCTCTGCGCTGCTGGGTGCCGGGGGCGCCTTCCTGACGGTGCCTTACCTGATCAACCGGGGCGTACCGCCACAAAAGGCCGTCGGAACCAGCGCAGCCTGTGGTTTCCCGATTGCACTGGCCGGCACAGCTGGTTACGTGCTGGCCGGCCTTGGCGACAATCTGCCTGCAGGCACGATCGGCTTTGTCTACCTGCCGGCCCTGTTCACGATCGCGGCAGGCTCAATCCTGACCGCCCCGCTCGGCGCCAAAGCTGCCCACGCGATGCCGACCGCCGCCTTCAAGAAGTTCTTCGCGTTCAATCTCTACCTGTTGTCGGCCTACATGCTCTGGAAGGCCTGGCGCCTTGCCGGCTTCTGAACCTGACCGCAAGGGTGCTGCGGCACAGGGCCGCGGGGGCTCATTCCGTTTTTTTCCGGGTCAGCAGCCAGACGCCGAAGGCCATCATCGGGACGCACAGCAGTTGACCCATCGTCAGGCCCAAGGCAACAGTGCCCAGAAAAGCATCGGGCTGGCGCGCAAACTCGGCTGCAAACCTGAAGACCGCGTAGCCGATCAGGAACACGCCAGAGACTGCGGCACGGGCCCGCGGTCGCGATGAATAGACCCACAACAGCACGAACAACGCCAGCCCTTCGCCCAGAAACTGGTAGATCTGCGACGGATGACGGGCCAGTGCATCGCCTGCCTGCGGGAACACCATGGCCCAGGGCACGTCGCTCGGTCGGCCCCACAGTTCACCATTGATGAAATTGCCCAGTCTGCCGGCGGCCAGTCCGATCGGCACGAGCGGAGCGACAAAATCAATCACGCGCCAGAAGTCGAGCGAGCGACGACGCGACCATAAAAGCGTCGCCAGGATCACGCCCAGCAGGCCCCCGTGAAACGACATGCCACCATGCCAGAGCGCGAGTGCCTCCATCGGATGCTGCAGGTAGTAAGCCGACTTGTAGAACAGCACGTAACCAAGCCGCCCACCCAGGACAACACCAAGCACCCCGAAAAACAGCAGGTCTTCCAAATCTCGGGCCTGCATGCCGCTGGCCTGCTGATACTGCGGCTTGCCCAGGCGCCAGCGGCCCAGCAGCAGAAACGCCGCAAACGCGGTCAGATACATCAGGCCATACCAGCGAATGGCCAGCGGGCCCAATTGCAACGCAACCGGATCAAATTGGGGATGAACTAGCATGATGTCCTCTATTCTAAGGCCATGGCTTGCCGCGCCGCGGCAAACTCCTCCAACGCCGGGGCCCTGTTGTTGACCGGCAGTGAGAGTGCCGCGTGCAATCAACGAGCGATCAGATGGCGACCTGCGTCCGGCAACCCTTTTCCACGGGGCATGCCGGCCTGATGCCGGTCTGATGCCGATTCTTGATATCGTTACGGGTTTTACGACCCGACATTCGATTGAGGAGCTTCACGAATGGCAGCCAACCGCCGCAGCCGCAACATCACCGAGGGCGTTGCCCGCGCCCCGAACCGCTCGATGTACTACGGCATGGGCTATCAGCCCTCGGACATGTCCAAGCCGTTCATCGGCATCGCAAATGGTCATTCGACCATCACCCCCTGCAACTCGGGCCTGCAGCCACTGACCGATGCCGCGGAGGCCGCCATCAAGGCCGCCGGCGCCAACCCCGAGATCTTCGGGGTTCCGACGATTTCCGATGGGATGTCGATGGGCACCGAGGGCATGAAGTTCTCGCTGGCCTCGCGCGAAGTGATCGCAGACTGCGTCGAAACTGCCGTGCAAGGTCAATGGATGGATGGCGTGCTGGTCATCGGCGGCTGCGACAAGAATATGCCCGGCGGCATGATGGGCATCATGCGCGCCAATGTGCCGGCCATTTATGTGTACGGTGGCACGATCAAACCGGGACGCTGGAAGGGCCAGGATCTGAACATCGTTTCGGTGTTCGAGGCCGTCGGCGAATTCTCCCGTGGTCGGATGACCCAGGAAGACTTCGATGGCATCGAACGCAATGCAATCCCCGGGACCGGTTCCTGCGGCGGCATGTACACGGCGAATACGATGTCCTCGTCCTTTGAGGCACTCGGTCTGAGCCTGCTCGGTTCTTCCACAATGGCCAACCCGGATGCTGAGAAGACCGATTCGGCTGCCGAGTCTGCCCGTGTGTTGGTCGAAGCGGTCAAGAACAATCTGCGCCCGCGGGACATCGTCACGCGCAAATCGATCGAGAACGCAGTCACGCTGATCATGGCCACCGGCGGTTCCACAAACGCGGTACTTCACTTCCTGGCCATCGCCCATTCAGCCGGTATCGAGTGGACCATCGATGATTTCGAGCGAATCCGCAAGCGCACGCCGGTCATCTGCGATCTGAAGCCCTCCGGCAAATATGTTGCGGTCGATCTGCATCGTGCCGGCGGTATCCCGCAAGTGCTCAAGCTCCTGCTGAACGCCGGGTTGATCCATGGCGACTGCATGACGATCACCGGCAAGACGCTGGCCGAGGAACTGGCCCACGTACCGGACAAAGCGCGTGCCGATCAGGACGTGATCCTGTCCATCGAGAACCCGATGTACGCCGAGGGCCACCTGGCTATTCTGAAAGGCAATCTGTCGCCGGAAGGTGCCGTTGCCAAGATTACCGGCCTGAAAAATCCGGTCATCACCGGGCCGGCCCGGGTCTTTGATGACGAGCAGTCGGCATTGGCCGCCATCATGGACGGCAAGATCAATGCCGGCGACGTGATGGTGCTGCGCTATCTGGGCCCGAAGGGTGGACCAGGCATGCCGGAGATGCTGGCTCCGACCTCGGCGCTGATCGGCGCTGGTCTGGGCGAGTCAGTCGGTCTGATCACCGACGGCCGCTTCTCCGGAGGTACCTGGGGCATGGTGGTCGGCCACGTGGCCCCGGAAGCTGCGGTCGGCGGCAATATCGCACTGATCAATGAAGGCGATTCGGTCACCATCGACGCACACAAACTGATCCTGCAACTGAATGTTGACGAGGCTGAACTGGCCAAGCGTCGTGCTGCCTGGCAACCGCCTGCAGCACGCTACGAGCGTGGCGTGCTGGCCAAGTTCCGTCGCCTGAGCAGCAGCGCTAGTAAAGGGGCTGTGCTGGACGGGGACGAGTAAGTCAGTCTGCAGCGTGAGCGGCAGTATCCAGTTCGGAAGAGCCCCTGCGGGGGCTCTTCTTTTTTCGCTCTGCCCGCACGAAAGTCATCAAGAACGCCAGTCCCGAAGCCAGTCGATGATCTGAGCACGTCTTCATCGAGGACTTGACCTGAAACCTGTCTGTACGATCATCGGAGCTACACAATCACCGCTTCGGCCTGCCCCCTTTGGCCGGACCGAATTGTTTTTCGAGCCGTTCCTTGCGACGCTGGGAATGTTCCTCATGCTCAAGCTTGCGGCGATCGCGCCCCAGTATTCGCTCACCCCACTCAAACCAGATCAGCGCCAGCCCGAAGGGCGCCACCACCCACCACCAGGCCAGTTCGCCAACGGGTCCGATCTGCGCCAGTTTCAGCGCGACCAGTGCAACTCCTATCCAGACCAGAATCATCAAATTGCCTTTTGAGTTATTCGAACCCACGACGCTTCACGCGCCAAGATAGAACCATTAACAGGCCGTTGCCAAGTCCCGATCGCCGGACGGCAGCAAGCAGGAGATGGCTGCCGATTAAAAAAACTCACAGCATCAGGGTATTTTCAACGCGGACAACCACGCTCGGTTAAACTCGCGTTCAAGAATTTGATTGACCAATCCGCTCTGACTGGAGTCGCGCATGTCCTTGAAATCCATTTCCGCCGCGCTGATCGGCTCAGCCCTGTTTCTGTCCTCCGGCGCTGCCCTTGCCAGCGCAGATCTGGCCAAGGCCAAGAACTGTCTGGCCTGCCATGCTACCGACAAGAAACTTGTCGGCCCGTCACTCAAGGACGTCGCCGCGAAGTATGCAAACGACAGCGGTGCGGCTGCCAGACTCTCCAAGAAGATTCGTGAAGGCGGCTCCGGCGTCTGGGGCCAGATTCC
>JAURMJ010000067.1 GCA_030830765.1 Quisquiliibacterium sp. | reverse complement strand
TCATTCTTGGCGAGGTGCGTGGCCCCGAGGCATTCGACATGCTGCAGGCGATGAATACCGGCCATGAGGGGTCGCTGGCGACCGTACATGCCAATACGCCGCGAGACGCGCTGAGTCGTCTTGAGAACATGCTCGGGATGGGCGGCTTTTCGATGCCCCCGAAAGCGATGCGTCAGCAGATTGCATCGGCGTTGTCTGCAATTGTGCAGATCGCACGCTTGTCGGATGGAACTCGCAAGGTTGTCAGTCTGCAGGAAATCACTGGCATGGAAGGCGACATCATCACGACGCAGGACATTTTTGTATTCGAGCAAACCGGAGTGCAGGGCGACGGTTCAGTGACTGGGCGCTTTCGGGCAACCGGGATTCGCCCCAAGTTTCTGCAACGCGTGAAGGCCTTTGGGATCAAGGTGCCGGACGACCTGTTCGATCCCAGCCGGGTGATGGAGTAATCGATGACAAATCGGCCGACCATTCACAGGCAAGACCGGAGGCAATGATGGATCTCGGGCTTGGCATATTCATTCTGGTGTTATTCGTCGCAATCGTGTTGCTTGTCGAGGGCGCCTATTTGCTCTGGAATGACTACAAAGGCCCGGAGGTCAAGCAGCTCGAGCGGCGTCTGCGGACCTTATCGGCGGGTCATCATGGCGAAGACGCCTACTCGTTGCTCAAAGCCCGCCGCAATCTGAGTAATACCCACTGGGTCGAGCGGATCCTGGCTGCGCTGCCGCGGATTTCGGTCTTCGATCGATGGCTGATTCAGTCGGGCATGAATGTCAGCGTCGGTCAATTTGTCTTGATGAGCTTGGCGGCAGCCTGCGCATTTTTCCTGGTAGCTCTGGTGATCGGCGTCGGGATTGCGGTTGCGATGCTGTTCCTGCTGATCGGGGGGGCAATTCCCGCGCTGGTTCTGGCGCGAGCTCGCTCAAAGCGGCTCAATAAGTTCGACGAGCAGTTGCCGGATGCGCTCGATCTGATGTCACGCGCCTTGCGGGCAGGACATGCATTTCCGGCGGCCTTGCAGATGGTCGGCACTGAAAGCATCGATCCGATCGCCTCCGAATTTGCCGAAACCTTTGAAGAAATCAACTACGGCGTGGCGTTGAACGATGCCATGATGAACTTGGCAACCCGAGTTCCGAGCATGGATCTAAGGTACTTCATCATCTCGGTGATCCTTCAGCGAGAGACCGGTGGAAACCTATCCGAGTTACTCGGCAAGCTAAGTCAACTGATCCGCGAGCGATTCAAGCTGTACGGCAAGATCCGCACGCTATCGGCCGAGGGCAAGTTGTCGGCATACATCCTGATCGCGCTGCCGTTCTGTACCGCGGGGATGATCATGCTGGTCAATCCAAAGTTCCTGTCTGTATTGTGGACCGACCCTGCCGGTCTGAAGGCGATTGGCGGCGCCGTGGCCATGATGATCATTGGTGCGTTCTGGATGACACGCATCATCAAGATTCGGGTTTAAAGGGCGCGCTTTGACCAACGAACAAGTCATCGTCCTGATCTTCATTTTCGTCGCGGTCGCGGGGGCGGTGGTCGCGCTGATGATGCTGATCTTTGGCGGCGTGAGTCGCCTGCGCGAGCGGCTTCAATTGGTTTCTGGCGAGGTCAGTGAGAAACCTGTCAAAGATTCGGTCTGGCGCAGGCGGGCCATTTCGGTGGCCAAGCCATTTGCCCGGCTCGCGACCCCCGATAAGGACGAAGAGGTGTCCTTGCTTCGGGCCAGGTTCCTGCACGCCGGTTTGCGCCAGGCCTCCGCGCCGATCGTCTATTTCGCAGCAAAGGCATTGCTTGCACTCGTCTTGCCGATGCTCTTTATTGCCGCTGAGCGCAGCTTCGGCTGGAAGGTCACGCAGATCAACTGGATGATGGTTGTCTTGGTCTCTGCCGCGGTCGGCTACTACTTGCCCACGATCGTGCTCAATCAGATGACCAGAATCCGGCAACGCGAGATCTTTGAATCGTTTCCAGATGCACTGGACTTGATGATCGTGTGCGTGGAGGCTGGGCTTGCGCTCGATATGGCAGTCAATCGCGCTGGCACCGAGATTCGCCTGCGTAGCCCTGAGCTGGCCGATGAGCTTGATCTGGTGTCGCTCGATTTACGCATCGGCTCAACTCGCGAGCGGGCATTGAAAAATTTCGCGATGCGTACCGGGTTGGATGAAGTATCCACCTTCGTGGCGATGCTGATTCAGGCGGATCGCTTTGGAACCAGCCTGGCTGAGTCATTGCGGGTTCATGCCGACGGCCTTCGCACCCGAAGGCAGCAGCGTGCCGAAGAGGCCGCCGCGAAGATCGCGCTGAAACTGCTCTTTCCGCTGATCTTTTTCATCTTTCCGTCGTTGATGCTGGTCTTGCTTGGGCCGGCATTCATTCAGATCTATCGCGTGTTGCTTCCAACGATGGGCGGAGGCGGTTGAGCGAGACTTGAATTCAGATGTAGACGGGTGATTTCAGCTTGTCGGCATGCAGGAGTGGGTCATGAAAGCTACGAAGCAATATTGTTGGATTATCGGTGCCGGCGCGATTGCACTAAGCGCTGGTTGTGCGCAGACCCCGATCGCGCAATCGATTGCCTCGCCGGCGGTCGAGCCACTGTATCGATTCAGCGAACCTGTGGGCACCGCGGCGGGTCAGTATGCGGTCGGGCGCCTAGATCTTGCCGAAGGTCGTGTTGACGCGGCGATCCTGCGTTTTCGCGCGGCGCTGCGGTTGGATGCGAAATTTCTGGATGCTTACAACGGCCTTGGCGTTGCCTATGGACGGCAGGGTCGCTTCGACGAGGCGATCAACGAGTTCAATCGTGCACTTCAACTCAACCCAAACGCCGCGCATGTCCTGAATAACCTTGGCTATGCGCGCTTGAAGGCGGGGCAGGTGGCACAGGCGCATGTCGCTCTTGGGCGAGCGGTAGCACAGGATCCCGGCAATATCGGCGCTCGCGCCAACCTGGCTGCGGCGGACGCCAAGCTCCAGCCGGGAGACGCTACGGACGCTGATACGTCTCATGCACCGCGCGAGGATGTTTTGTCGGGCCCGGTCTTTGCGCAGATTGATCTGGATCCGAGCGCGATCGCATTTTCTGCGATCAGTGCGCCGACCCAGATTGCAGGCACAACACCCACTGTCTCGGTTCCTCGTAGCCAGGTGAATGGCTCAAGCTATCGGATGATCACCGCAGCTGACAGCTCCGGCGACGTCGTTCGGGTTTCTGTAGGCGTATTCGAGTGGCGTGATCGCAAGCCACAGGAACTGGCCGCTGCACCCGCGCCCAATCCCCCTCAAGCAACAGTAATCCAGGAAAAGGTTTCGCACACGGAAAGACCTGTGGCGTCCGTCAATTCTGAGCCGATGACTGCGTCCACCTTGTTGGCTGCAATCAGACAGTTTTTGCCCGAAAAAATCAGTAAGGTGTTCGCTCAAAAGGTAAGCGTCGACTGTGGTGGCATTGAGATCGTGAACAGTCTCGATGATCGCAGTCTGGGCCAGCGCTGGTCAGATCAGCTGCGCCAGAAGGGCCTGGAAGTGGTGCGCGTAACGGATCAACAGAGCCCCGTGCAGGACCGGACGATAATTTTGCACCGGAGCGGTTTTAGTGCCGATGCCCGGCATTTGGCAGATCGGTTACGGATGATCAGCCCGCGTGTTGAAGTCAGCAACACCTTGCCGGTCAATGTGGATATCCGTCTGGTTCTTGGTCGCGATGCAACCCGTCCGCTAGTGGTGGACTCTGCAGAGCCTGCCTCAGATTCGCAGGCAAGGGCCCGAATGCTGATCGACGGCTTTTGGGTTTGAGGGTCATCGTTTTGCCCTTTCGCCCTTGTCAGCCTCTTGGCTCTTTGCCAGCCTCTGTTGGTTTGGGGCTGGCTGTGGTTCAATGTCGCCCCCTTGAACCAATGATCCGGCGAGCCATTTTCGGTCGCCCACTGCTCACATGGCCATGAAATTCCGTTTCCCAGTCGTCATCATCGATGAAGACTGGAAGTCAGAGTCCTCCAGCGGTTTGGGCATTCGTGCGCTCGCCAAAGCAATCGAAGACCAGGGCATGGACGTCGTCGGTGGCTTTACCTATGTCGACGTAACCATGGTGGCCAACCAAGCGGCGCGTGCGTCGGCCTTCGTCGTCTCGATCGACGACGAGGAGATCGGCGAGGAGGGCGTTGAGAGCAAGGCGATTCGGGAACTGAAGAAGTTCATTCACGAGACACGTCGGCGCAACGCGGATATTCCAATCTTCCTG
>JAURMJ010000066.1 GCA_030830765.1 Quisquiliibacterium sp. | reverse complement strand
CCAACCAGCGCGGCGATGGCGATGCCCGACGGCAGGATCAGTGTTGCGAACAGATAGAAGTAAAGCGCAAATCCGACCAGCCCAGTGACGAATCCGGTCAGGAGCCGGGCAGTTGCCTGAGCCCCGTACAGCGCAAGCGTGAACAGCGGCAACACCGAGGCCGTGATCGGAAAAGCCAGCAGGATGCCGCTGACCCGGGAACCCAGCGTCTGCGCACCCAGTGTGACGATGGTGGCGATGGCCAAGGAGGCCAGCATCCGGATCAGGATTTCCGAGGCCGGGATGCGCGGAATCGCAATCGGTGCGCGGACCGACGGCATCAGTGCCGCAGCCGTGACCATCAGCCCGATTGCAAGCAGCGCGCCATGCGGACCCTTGAGCACGAAGCCCGAAAACACCATCGCTGAACCTACATAGGCAAGCCAGGCCCCGAGCAGGCACAGCAGCGGATGAAACCGACCGCCGAACGGTCTCTGCGCAAGCCAGGCATAGGCCAGGCAGTGCATCGCAACGGCCGGCGATGAACTCATCGTCGTCCAGCTGATGTCTGCTGCGAACTGTCGCGGGGTCTCCAGTGCAACGAACAGCAGGATCGGTCCGGAGATCACCGGCAGCCCACTGATCAGGCCTGATGCCCGGTGACCCCAGCGCCGTCCGGCCCAACTGGCCAGCCAGACGACAGCCGGCACGGCGGCGAGCTTGAGCAGGATCATGCCGTGTTGCGCGTCAGTTGCGGGTCAGTCGCGCATCACTCAGAGCCGTGCGTTCTGCGGAAACATGAAGCCCAGCGCCGTTTTGTCCATCTCTGCCTTGAAATCATGGCGTTTGCGCAGCGCCTCGACGCGCGCAGCCGCCGGGCGAGCGCTGATTTCGTCGAGCAGCCGCTTCACATTCGGATACTGTGCCCAGTGCTGCTCGCCGCCAAGCACATAAGGCAACAGCCTGGCCCAGCCCCAGAAAGCCATGTCGACGATGCTGTACTCGTCGCCCAGCAGATAGCGATGTGTGGCCAGCTGGTCCTCGAGAATCTTCCAGTGGCGATGCGCTTCGTAGTCGTAGCGGTTCAGCGCGTAGTCCCGGGGCTCGGGAGCGTAGTGCCGAAAGTGCACTGATTGGCCGCTGTAGGGGCCGATGCCGCTGGCAATGAACATCAGCCAGCTGAGCATGTCGCCACGCGCTGCGCTGCCGGCCTGCGTTGGCACGAAGCGACCTGCCTTCTCGGCCAGATAAAGCAGGATCGCATTGCTGTCGAACACGGTGCTTGCGCCGTCGACCAGTGCAGGCAGCTTTGCGTTCGGGTTGATCGCCATGAATTCGGGGCTGAACTGCTCGCCTTTTCGGGTATCGACTGGAATCGGTTCATAGGGCGTTCCGAGCTCCTCGAGCAGCAGGGCTACTTTCATCGGGTTCGGGGCAAGGTTGTAATAGAACTTCAGCATGTCGGCTCCGGCATTGAACAATCTTGAGGACTCGGAGCCTAGCCTGCGGCACGGTCTGTTGTCCGGTCTTTGTCCCCGCCAGAACCGGCCTGGCGCCGGCCAGTGGAATGGCCTGCTGTGATCCGGACTGTGAGCGGCCTGCGCTCGTTATGCTTTCGGCAGACAAGCCCCTCGCGGGCGGCAGAACCGATTGGAGGAACGATGAAGAAGATCCTGCTCGACGCCTACGGTATCCCCGAACAGGTTGCGCGCTGTGCAGAGGTTGCCGACCTCCCCGCACCCGGACCGGGTCAGGTGCTGTTCGAGGTGTTGGCTTTTCCGATCAATCCGGCGGATGTGTGGTTCTGCCATGGTCACTACCGGCTGCGTCCGCCGCTGCCGGCAACGCCCGGAGCCGAGTGTGTCGGTCGTGTCGTTGCGGTCGGTGAAGGCGTCAGTCGGGTTGCGCCGGGCGATCTCGTGATCAACCTGCAGCGTGAGAACTGGGCCCAGCAGCGCCTGGTCGGTGAGAACGATGTCGTGCGTATTTCCCCGGATCTGCCGATTGCGCAAGCCGCCATGCTGCGTATCAACCCGCCGACGGCGCTGCTGATGCTCTCTGATCTCGTCGACCTGCAGCCCGGTGACTGGGTCATGCAGAACGTCGCCAACTCGGCGGTCGGGCGCTGGGTCATCAAGCTGGCCAAGGCGCGTGGGCTGCGCACGCTGAACGTCGTGCGTCGCGAATCTTTGTTCGATGAGTTGCATTCGCTGGGCGCCGATGCCTGCCTGGTCGATGGTCCTGAGCTGCAGCAGGCGGCGGCCGCCGCCGTCAGCGGAGCGCCGATCCGATTGGCCTTGGATGCGGTTGCCGGTCAGGCCACGGCCCGTCTTGCCGAATGCGTTGTCGACAATGGCGTGGTCTGCAGCTACGGATCAATGACCGGCGAGGATCCGGTCATGCCGCGCGCGGCCTTGATCTATCGTGGTGTGCGGCTTGAGGGCTTCATGCTTGGCCGTTTTCTGGCTTCCCGCACGCCGGCGCAGATCGAGCAGGTTTACGCGCAGCTGGCGCAGGTTCTGCTGCGTGGTGAGCTGCAGGCACCGGTCGCGCAGGTCTATTCGATCGAGCAGATCGCCGATGCCCTGCGCCATGCGCAGCAGGGCGAGCGCGGCGGCAAGATCCTGGTCGCCCCGAACGGGCCGTTTGCTTAATCGCGCTGGGTTATCGCCTGATCGCCAGTCTCCCAGCGAGGTTGATCGCCTTTACCGCGGAGCCTGCAGGGTCTCCACAAAAGGCCATCGTTGCAGATCTGCCTTTTTGTAGTCGAGCTGTCGCAGGTCGAGTGTGAGCGTCCCCGGCGCATCGGCGTAGAGCACGCGTGATGCGATCGGCGCAAAGCCCGCATGAAAATGCTGGGATGATTTGACGACGATGACTCTCATCGAATCCAGGTCACAGCCCAGCCCGGTGAAGAGATCCGGATGGAGTGCCTGCAGGCGCTCCGAGGTCAGGAGCACATGGATGCCGCTGGCAATTTCCAGCCAGGCCGAGTCGCCGCAGCGCATGCGCATGCCATCAACCATGCCGCTCATCATGTGCTCGCGCGCCAAACCGCGGACTGTCACCTGCGCATCGAGCGGGTCTCCCGACATGCGGCTGATCTTGCCCCCCAACCGAAGCGTCAGCGTTGCTCCAAGGCCAGCATTGAAGGCCATGGTGACGGCGCCCGGGTCATACAGGGGGCCAAGGGCTGACGGTGCCAGGCGACGCTCGACCAGGCGTCGCAGCATGAACGTGGCATCACAGCCGGCTCCCCCGCCGGGGTTGTCGGCGCCATCGGAGATCACCACAGGACCCTCGGTGATGGCGAGCGCCTGGTCATAAGCCGCATCCATGCTCAGATAAGGCGGGTTGAAGGATTTCCGATGTGTCCAGACGGCTCGCACAATCTCGTCTGCCGCGGCGCGGGCCGCCTCTTCGGCATGGGCCTGCTGAGCGTCGAAATAGACCAGCGCCTTGGTGCCCATGGCAGGCACATCGCCCCATGGAAATCCGTGTGCGAGTGAGGCAGACACGATGCCTGGGCGCGATTCAATCTGTTCGAGCAAGGCAAGCATTGAAGCGCCAGGCTCTCGGGTCGTATGGATGACCGTGATGACCTTGGCGTCGATCATCACCGGCTTGGGTACGACCTGCCGCTTTCGGGTCTTGACGCACAGATCGACCAGTTCCTGCGCGCGCTCCAGGGCATCGGTATGCGGGTAGTGTTTCCAGCAGATCAGCAGATCGGCTGCGCTGATCATCTCGTCGCTCAGGTGGCAGTGTGGATCCAGGGTGGCGCCGATCACCACGTCAGGGCCAACCAGCGTACGGATCCGGCCGAGCAGGTCCGCCTCGCAGTCGTCATAGCCCTCGGCGGTCATCGCGCCGTGCAGCCCCATCAGTACAAGATCAATCGGCATGGCTTCACGCAGATCTGTCAGGATCTGGTCGCGCAGCGTCTCGTAGGCTGTGCGTGTAACGGTCCCGCTCGGTTGCGCAGCCGCCACCAGTCCCTGCAAGACCTCCAGGCCCAGCTCGTCGGCACGAAGTTTTGCGGCATGCAGTGGGCCTGAGAAAAAGCTCATCGCGTCCGGGTGAGTGCCGGCCGGATGGTAAATGCCGTTCCTGAACGAATCCAGTCCGGTTGGAATCGGTGAGAAAGTATTGGTCTCGGTCGCCAGAGAGGCGCAGAACACGCGCATGGTTGGCCCTCAGGAAGGACACGGGGAGTTGCCGTGAGTTTTGGGTTGAGTCGTCAATATAAACCGCCGCTCAAGGGTAAACCGCCGCGTCAGGGGGCTCTTCGGTTTTGAGGTTTGAACAGGCAGCGTGCCAATGCATCGATTCGAGCGAATGTCCATGGCACCATTGGTGCCTCGCGGCGCCGTCCGAAACCAACCCGAAACGCAGCAAGTGAGTTGATCATGAGTGAATCGCAGTTTCTGACCTTGCATGAACTGGTCAAGAAAGCCCATCAGAACCTGAACTACAACAACTGGGATTACCTGGTCGGCAGCACTGAAACCGAGACGACGCAGCGTCGCAACCGGTTGTCTCTGGACACGCTGGCTTTCCGCCCACGTGTGCTGCGTGATGTCAGCAAGGTCGATGCGTCCACCGAATTCCTGGGCCGTCGCCTGCGCCTGCCGGTTGTGCTGGCGCCGGTCGGCAGTCTTGAGCTGTTTTCGCCAGGGGCTGGCGGCGATGCGGCGGCCGCGGCCGGAGAGTTCGGCTGCGCGCACATGCTCAGCTCAGTCTCGGAACTGAGCTACGAGGATGTCGCCAAGGCGGCGCCCGATGCTGCCCGGATGTTTCAGCTCTACGTGAACGGCGATGCCGGTTGGATCGATGAAGTGTTTGCCCGCGTCATCGCCGCAGGGTTCAGCTCGATCGCGATCACCGTCGATTCATCGGTCTATTCGCGTCGCGAACGCGATATTGCCAAGCGCAATCTGCGCCGTGTCTCGGTGCCGGGGCGGGAATATCAGGCCACTTTCACCTGGAAGGATGTCGAGCGATTGCGGGCCAAGTACAAGATTCCGCTGATGCTCAAGGGGATTGGGACCAGGGAGGATGCGCAGATTGCGGTCGATCACGGCATCGACGTCGTCTATGTGTCCAACCATGGCGGACGCCAGCTCGACCATGGCCTGGGTGTGATGGATGTGCTGCCCGAGGTCGTTCAGGCGGTCGCCGGGCGTGCCCGCGTGATCATCGATGGGGGCTTCTTCCGGGGCTCGGACATCGTCAAGGCGCGCGCGCTTGGGGCCGACCTGGTTGGTCTTGGGCGACTGCAGTGCATCGGGCTGGCGGCCGGTGGGCAGCAGGGTGTGGTGCGTGTGCTGGAACTGCTCGAGCGCGAGGTGCGGGATTGCCTGGCGCTGCTGGGGGTGAACAGCTGGTCCGAGCTGGATGCCACGTATGTGCGGCAGGCCGCGCCTGTCGAGCAGCCGGCAGCGCTCAGCGCGTTCCCGCTGCTCGACCTCTCAGAAAAATCCTTCTACTGATTCAGGAGTTTCCAATGCGGGCAAGCGAACGTCGCAACCAGGTGCGCGAAATTCTGGCCGGGCAGCGCTGCCTGCATCCGGGCTCGTGTTTTGATCCGGTCTCGGCGCGCATTGCGCAGGACCTGGGCTTTGAGCTGGGCATGTTCGCCGGCTCGATCGCATCGCTCGTCGTGATGGGCGCGCCCGACATCGCGCTGATCACGCTGACCGAGTTTGCCGAGCAGGCGCGCCGCATCTGTCGTGCTGCGACCTCGCTGCCGCTGGTGGTCGATGCCGATCACGGCTACGGCAATGCGCTGAGCGTGATGCGCACCGTGGAGGAACTTGAGGCTGCCGGCATTGCCGCAATGACCATCGAGGACACCGCGCTGCCGCAGGCGCATGGTGTCGGTGCCGGCATTCGTCTCACGTCCATCGATGAGGGCGTCGGCAAGATGAAGGCCGCTCTGGCCGCACGCCAGGACTCTTCGCTGGTGATCATCGGGCGCACCAGCGCTATTTCGGTGACCGGCGTTGAGGACACCATCGCCCGACTGCAGGCCTACGAGGCGACCGGGGTGGATGCGCTGTTTCTG
>JAURMJ010000065.1 GCA_030830765.1 Quisquiliibacterium sp. | reverse complement strand
GCCGGACCATCAAACTGGGTGATTAATTCGACCTCAACCAGCGCACTGCCGGCACGCAGGTAGTCAAGCCGGGTCGCAGCGGTGTACGACAGATCGATCAGGCGCTCATTCAGAAAAGGGCCGCGGTCATTGATCCGCACATTCACAGTACGTCCATTTTTCAGGTTTGTGACCCGTACGTAGCTTGGGATCGGCAGCGTCGGATGCGCGCCGCTCATCGCGTACATGTCATAGACCTCGCCGTTGGCAGTCTTGCGGCCGTGGTAGCGGCTTCCATACCAGCTGGCAACACCGCGTGTCTTGTATGGCACAAGCTCGGTCATCGGCTCATAGCGGCGGCCCAGCGCGACATAGGGACGCATCGTGCGCCGATTCAGTGGCTCACTGCGCGGCACAGCGTCCGGGACGCTCATCGGATCGACCGGTGGCTTGCCGCCCGGACCGTCATCCAGGTAGTAGCCGCCGCCACTCGCCGACGACGCGCCCCCGGATTTTCCAGGTCCTGGACTCGAGCAGGCCGCAAGCAGCATTGTGGATGCAATCAACAATGCCGCCGATACCGAGCGATGCCAGCAGGGCTCAGTCAAACGCATGGCAGACGGGGAGTCGGTCTTCATCATCATGCAGCGCTCAGCTTAGCTCGCCAGGTCGATCACGGTCCAGTCCGTCACGAAACTCGCGCAGATACCGCAGGCCCTGGATGGCGCGTGGTCCGTACCAGGAAGCCATTTCACCGTCGATCAGCCGCACCGGACGCCGGCCCAGCGCAGGATCCTGACCCAGCTCAGCGACATGCCGTTCGACGAAGCGATAGGGCTCGCTGGACAGCAGCACGGCATCGAAATGCTCGGCGCCAAACTGGACAAAATCGAGCTGCGGATACCGTGCACCGGTGTCAGGAGCCACGGCAATCATGCCGACACTGGCCAGCATGCTGGCGATATAAGTCTGAGGGGACACGGTCATCCAGGGATCGCGCCAGATCAGGTAGAGCACCCGCAAAGGCGAGAACGTCAGCGCGCGCGAGGCATCCAGTTCGGCCTGTAGCGCGCTGCACAAGGTGAGCGCCCGAGATTCGCATCCGAACACCGTCCCGAAGAACCGATACAGCGAGAGATTGTCCTCGACGGTCAACGGATGCGTGACCAGAAGATGGGGCACAAACTGGCGCAACGCATCGGCCAGCGGCTTTTCATTTTCGTCGACGTTCAGCACCACATGGGTCGGAGCCAGGGCCCGCAGACGCTCGAGATCGACATCCTTGGTCCCCCCAAGCTTGGGAACATCGCGCAAGGCCTGACGGGGATGGACGCAGAACCCGGTGCGTCCGACGAGTTGATCCCGCAGGCCAAGTTCACAGAGCAGTTCGGTCAGGCTCGGAACAAGCGACACAATGCGGGCAGGCCCCGGCATCCGGGCATGGCGCTGGCCGAGCGCGTCGACCGCGAAGACCTCGTCCTGTGACACCGGCATCTCCCGCGACGCAACCATCAGATCCACCCGGGCTCGGCATGCGACCGGGACCGATTCTGAACGCAGGTCTGCAGGATCTTCATTGATCTGCCCGCAGCCTTGCCTTGCGCGGTGCACGTTGGAACAGCCGATCGAACAGCGCATTCGGCAACATCCGCAGCAAGCCAGCCACAATCCCCATCTGCCACGGAATCACCAGGTAGGAGCGACGTGCCTCGATGGCATTGACGGTCCGGCGCGCGAACACGTCAACATCGGTCAGAAAGGGCATCCGATAGCGATTGCCGGCGGTCATCGGCGTGCGAATGTAACCGGGCAGGATCGTAAGCACCGAGACGCCGCTGCCGCGCAGTTCAACCCGCAGGCTTTCCAGGTACGTGATCACCGCAGACTTCGAGGCACTGTAACCACCCCCGCCGGGCAGCCCGCGAATGCCGGCGACGCTGGCGATGCCGACCAGCACCCCGGCGCGCGCAGTACACATCGACGGCACGAAAGGCGCAAAAGTATCGAAGGTGCCGACGACATTGGTCGCAAAGAGGCGCTCGAACACCGGTGCATCGGCCGGCTCCCCGGTGACCGTGCCATGACTGATGCCGGCGTTGGCGATCACCACATCGGGCGGCCCATGGCCTGCCATGAATGCGCGGGCTGCCGCAGTGAGGGCCTCGCGGTCGGTAATGTCGAGCGCCCAGCTGAAGGTCTTGTATGACCCCAGTTCAGTGCACAAGGCCTGCAGACGATCAGGTCGACGTGCGACCAGTCCGATGATTGCATCAGGGTGACGGCGCCGAAACTCGCGGGCCAGCGCCTCGCCGATACCGCTGGAGGCGCCCGTGATGAAGACCTTCATCGGATTGCGCCCGGTCCGCTGAAATCTGCACGGGCACGGTTCATCACACGTACTGCCTAGGTGCGAGCCTTGCGCTCGCGGTCGAGCAGAAACTCGACCACCTTCAGTGCCTGCGCGTTACCGCCGGCCATCGATGGCGCAGTAAACCACTTGCCGTTGACAGCCAATGCGGGCACCCCTTCCAGACCGTAGGCAGCGGACTGCTGCACAGCCCTGCGCATCTTGGTGCGCACCCCGAACGAGTTGTAGGCATCCAGGAACTGCTTGCGATCGACCCCGTGCCCGGCGACAAAGTCGGCCATGGCCTCGGGCTTGTTCAAAGGATTGCGCTGCACGTGAATTGCACGAAAGACCGCTTCATTCAGCGCGTCTGTCTTGCCTAGTGCATCAAGCGCATAGAACAGCTGCTGGTGCGGCACCCACGACGGCACAAGGCCGACATGCATCTTGCGAAAACTCACATCGGCCGGCTGCGACTTGACCCAGCTTTTCAGGACCGGCTCAAACGAATTGCAATGCGGGCAGCCGTACCAGAAGAACTCGAGCACCTCGAGCTTGCCGGCACTTTCGGTCTGCTGCGGCGGGTTCACAGGCCGATAATCACGACCAGCCTGCGGCGCCTGTGCACGAGCTGCCGGAAGCGCCAGCGCAAGACCACCCACCGCGACAATCTGCGCGGTCGCCTTCAGAAACTGCCGCGTAGCAAGGTCGACCTGCGGGCTGGGCAACTGCTCAAGCCCCGGGTCCACTGATTTATCCATCTTGGTGTTGTCCATCGGTTGAAACTCCCACTAGCGCTGGCGCACAACAGTGCTCTCGATCCCGTTTTCGGCCAGTCGTGCGCGCATCCGGTTCATGTCGTCGGCCTGAGCGTACGGACCTAACCGAACGCGATAAACCGTCTGTCCGTTGACCTCGGCCGGCAGCACCTTGGCTTCGAAGCCAAACAAGGCAAGTTTGCCGCGCATCGAATCAGCATCCTCACGCGCGCGGAAAGCACCCGCCTGCAAGACATAGGCAACCCCTGGCTCGGTCCGCGCCGTGGCCGATGCTTTAGCCGGTGCCTCCCCGGCTGGTACGCCGCTTGAAGCAACGATCGGCGCGCCAGCGCCGCTTGCAGGCGTCTGCCCATCGCTTGGTTGCGAAGACACAGGCGGCGGCAAAGATGCAGCCGGTTTGATCTGTCCCGTCCCAGCTTCGCTGGCCGGTTTGTCGGCCGGAATCGGCGATGCGGGCGCCGCTGGTTCCGGTTCGGAGCGGCCGAACAGCCGCTCAAGGATTGACAGCGGTGCAGCGTCTGGCGCCGGCGCTGCGACCGGCGGCGGTTCACCGATTGGCGCAGTGCGCGTCTTGTCGTACAGCGGCTGATTGGGATCGGGAACAGGGTCGCCGGGCTTGGGCGGCTGCAACCGCTGCGCAACCGGCCCAGTCTTGTTGATGAACGGAACCGGCGCACGCGTGATCATCAGCGCAGCGACCACCGCAATCACGAGACCGACCACCAGGCCGATCAACAGACCCACAACGGTGCCTCCCTGCTGGGTTCCATGCCTACCCACGGATCGAGGCCAAATCGCGAGCATCACATCCTTTCCGGGGCCGACACGCCGATCAGGGCCAGCCCGTTGCGCAGCACCTGGCGGGTTGCCAGGAGCATGACCAGCCGGGCATCACGCAGCGCGATGTCGTCGACCAGAAATCTCTCAGCATTATAGTAACTGTGAAGATCCGAAGCTAAGTCCTTGAGATAAAAGGCGATCGAATGCGGCGACAGATCATTGCAGGCGGTCGCAAGCAGCTCAGGGAACTGAGCCAGTCGCGCAGCCAGCGAGAACTCGCGCGGTGACACCAGCGGCGCGAGGATTTGCGGCTCATGACCCAGCCGATCGAGCAGCTGCTGCTCATCGGGACCGCCCTGCGCCTGCGCCTGGGCCAGCACCGAGCAGATGCGGGCATGGGCATACTGCACGTAGTAAACGGGGTTCTCATCGGTCTGCGCCAGGGCAAGATCAACATCGAACACGAATTCCGTGTCGGCCTTGCGAGAAATCAGGAAAAAGCGCACCGCATCACGCCCGCGACGCAGCTGTTCGTCGCGCGACGTGTCACGCCCCTGCTCCCCGACACCACCACTCCATTCGATCAGGTCGCGCAACGTCACATAGGAGCCTGCACGCTTGGAGATCTTCACTTCCTCGCCGCCGCGCATCACGGTGACCATCTTGTGCAGCACATAATCAGGGAACCCCTGCGGAATGCCGCAATCGAGTGCTTGCAGACCGGCACGAACGCGCGCGATCGTGCCATGGTGGTCCGAACCCTGGACATTGATGGCCTTGGCAAAGCCACGCTGCCATTTGGTCACGTGATAGGCGACATCGGGCACGAAATAGGTGTACCCGCCCTCGGACTTGCGCATCACGCGATCTTTGTCGTCTCCGTAATCGGTGGAGCGCAGCCACAGTGCACCATCCTGCTCGTAGGTGTGACCGGCCGCAACCAACGCATCAACCGCGCCCTGCACCTTGCCGTCGGAGTAGAGCGAAGACTCAAGAAAATAGTTGTCGAAGCGCACGCCGAAAGCCTGCAGATCGAGATCCTGCTCGCGACGCAGATAAGCGACTGCGAACTGGCGGATCGCCTCTAGATCGTCTGCGTCGCCCTTGGCCGTGACCGGATCGACACGCTCGGCCGAGACGGTCTCACGCGCCAGATAGGCGGTGGCGATCTCGCGGATGTATTCGCCGCGATAGCCATCAGCCGGAAAACTCGGGTCTTCCGGCTCAAGCCCGCGCGCACGCGCCTGCACCGACAACGCAAGATTGGCGATCTGCGCACCGGCATCGTTGTAATAAAACTCGCGCGACACCTGCCAGCCATTGGCCTGCAGCAACGCAGCAAGTGCATCACCCAACGCACCCTGGCGACCGTGGCCGACATGCAGCGGCCCGGTCGGATTGGCTGAGACAAACTCAACCAGCACCTGACGTCCGGCCCCTTCCGTATTGCGGCCGAAAGTGGCCCCTTGACGACGAATTGCCGCAATCACCGCGAGCCGGGCCTGTGCGGTCAGCCGGATGTTGATAAAGCCCGGTCCGGCGATTTCCAGCGCATCGATCAAGCGGATCGGCGCGCCGGACACCAGGCCCGTGTCGGCCGGAGCGATATCAGCCGCCGGCATGATATCGAACTGGCGGACCTTCTCGACGATCGCCTCGGCAACCTGCCGCGGATTCATCCGCAGCGGCTTGGCCAGCTGCAGCGCGACGTTGCAGGCCAGGTCGCCATGGGCGGCCTGCTTGGGTCGGTCAAGCTCAATGGCTGGGATCGCGACGGTGGCATCACCCAGATCGCCGGCACGTTCATGGATCAGTGCGGCGGCTGCGTCGTGGAACCACGACGCTAATGTCTTTTTCTGTTCTGGCAGCATGGGACGAATTGTACGGAAGCGCGCACGCAGCGTACGTTCAACGTGCTTGAGCGCCCCGCGAGAGCATCAGCGATCCCGGAACCGCGGCTCGCGCTTTTCACGGAAGGCCGCAACTCCTTCATTGAAATCCGGACCGCCGATCAGCGGCGCCTGGATGTCGCGCTCAAGCAGCATGTGTTGCGCAAAGGGCATCGCGGGCGCGGCATCGACCAGTCGGCGGGTGCCCAGCACGGCACGACCCGGTCCATCAGCAAGACGACGACAGACCTGCAAGGCCTCTGCCATCAGTGCATCGGGCTCCACGAGTTTCCAGACCAGGCCCCAGCGCTCGGCCTGCTCGGCACTGATCGCATCGCCTAAAAGACTGGCGGCCAACGTGCGGGCACGGCCAGCCAGCCGGGTCATCAGCCAGGTGGCGCCCACATCCGGCACAAGGCCGAGCCGCGGCACAAAGGTCAGCACAAAGCGAGCCGAACTGGACATCAGTACGACATCGCCTGCCAGCGCGATCCCGACGCCACCGCCCGCCGCAACACCATTGATTGCGCAGACTACCGGCATCGGTGCCTCGTTGAGCGAGCGCACCAGCGCGAGAACTTTCTCGAAGGAGGCGCGGTTCACATTTTCGCGCAGTTCCTCGGTCGGCGGGGTGGCGAATCGCGGACCGACCAGATCCGCGCCCGAACAGAATCCGCGCCCGGCTCCGGTGATCAACAGCGCGCGCGCGCCTGCCTCGACCGATTGCGCGACCGCTCGAGGCACTTCAAGAAACATGGCTGCGTTCAGGGCATTGAGCGTCTCGGGCCGGTTCAGCGTGATCGTTGCGATACCATCTTCAATAGCTAACGTGATGGCCTCGAAGGCGGGGCTGCCCATCTTGGTTCTCCCGGTCAGAAAAGGAGCGAACTCAGCTTGCGGCGCCAGGCCGCGACCAGCTGCGGCTGCGATGAGGCCAATTCAAAGACCTGGATCATCGTCTTGCGACCGATGTCGTCCTGAAAAGTGCGGTCGCGCCGGACGATCTCCAGCAGCTGCTCCATCGCCGGCTCCCAGGCCTTGTGTGCAATGCAGTGCTGCGCCAGTTCAAGCCTTGCCTGCAGATCACCCTCGTTGGCCGCAACGCGCGCCTCGAGTTCCGGCGCTGGCGGCAGGCGGTTTTCTTCCTGAATGGCCTTGATCTGTGCAACCAGCGCCTGGGCCTGCGGCTCCATCTTGCCCAGGGCCGAAAGCGCGTCCATCTGTGCCAACGCGGCAGCGGCATCGTCTTCCTCGAGCAGCACCTGCGCATAGGTTATCCGTGCCGGATCATTGGACGGATCCAGCGCGATCGCCTGTTTCAGGTGATCCATTGCAGTCTTGCGGTCACCCTGTTCAAGCGCACCTAACGCGGCATCAAGTTCGATCTCGCTCGGGTTCGGCATCAGCCGGTCGATGAATTCGCGCAACTGACCCTCAGGAAGCGCGCCCTGGAACTGATCAACCGGGCGACCGCCGACAACCGCAAACACGGTTGGAATTGAACGGATCCGAAAATGTTGCGCCAGTTGCTGCTGCTCGTCGGTGTTGACCTTGACCAGCTTGAAGCGGCCCTGGTACTGCTGCTCGAGCTTCTCGAGCATCGGGCCCAGTGACTTGCACGGACCGCACCAAGGGGCCCAGAAGTCGAGGATGACCGGAACCTGCATCGACGCGTCGATGACATCGGCCTGAAAAGTTTCAATCGTGGTGTCCATGGGGTTTCGCTGCGAGTCAATGCCTTTGGCAAGGCTGGGTTAGGGCAGGTGTAATGGTGCCATGAAGCGGGCCAGACCCCCTGCTGACTAGGCCAACAGCTCAAGCACCGTCTCTGACGGTCGGCAAAGGCGCGCGCCGCGCGGCGTGATGACGATTGGCCGATTCATCAGAATCGGATGCAAAAGAATCGCGTCCAGCAGTTGTTCGTCGGTCTTTGACGGATCATCCAGACCGAGCTCATGATAGGGCGTACCCTTTTCCCTGAGCAGCGGCCGGACACTCCCGCCGGTAGCCGCCACGATGGTCTTGAGCGTCTCGCGATCCGGCGGGGTTTTCAGATACTCGATCACGGTCGGCTCGATGCCGGTTTCGCGAATCATCGCCAGCGCGTTACGCGACGTGCCGCAGGCCGGGTTGTGATAAATCGTCACCTTGCTCATGAGTTCTCCTTGAGTGGTCTGCAGGGAGCGCTTTCAGGCGTTCTTCAGTGAATCGCCACGCAGATCCGGATCCAGTGTCTGACCTTCATCGAGCTGCACGCCGAATGTGTTCAGCAGCATCGAAACCTGCGTGTATTGGCCAGCGG
>JAURMJ010000064.1 GCA_030830765.1 Quisquiliibacterium sp. | reverse complement strand
TGTGCGGATCAATGACCGCGGCCCTTTTCTGAATGAGCGCCTGATCGATCTGTCGTACACCGCTGCGACCCGGCTTGACTACCTGCGTGCCGGCAGTGCGCTGGTTGAGGTCGAATTAATCACCCAGTTTGATGGTCCGGCCACGCCAAATCTTGCTGATGCGGGCAGGGGAGCTGAAGCGGGCGCTGGAGTTGGCGTTAGCGTTGGAGGTGATGCAGGGGCCCGCGAAGGCAAACCGCTGGTCACGCCATTGGGCAATTCAGGTCTTGTCAGTCAAGGAACCATGACACCGGGCGTCGCGGTGATTGAGCCTGCCGCCACCTCCACGCCGGCCTTGGGTCTGGCGCAGCCGCCATTGTCAGTCTCGATGTCTTCGGGAGCATCTGATCCTGCAGGCCGCGCCGCATCCGCAACCGCGTCGGCAACGACATCTGCATCCGCAACGATATCGGCAACCACATCGGTACCACCGGCTGCACCGGCTCCCGCAACGACAGCACCCTCGACTGCAGATGGAAGTTTTTATCTGCAACTGGCGGCCTACACGAGTCGCAGTGCTGCCGATGCGGCTGCGCAGCGTTTCGCCCGGGCTTTGTCGCTCAGCGCCGATCAGTTGCTGGTGCGCCAGGAAGGCTCCCTCTACAAGATCCATGCGGGGCCCTATGCAGGCCGTGCGCAGGCCATGGGTGCCGCACAACACATTGAACAGCGACTCTCAATTCGACCGTTCACCGTCTCCCGCTGAACCCCGAATAGCTGGCCCCGGGCATTTTTCCGAGCAGTCTGCTCAAATCTGGCGCAACCAGATTTCTCCGATCGAGTGGTCGGCGCGTTTGCTGAGCACCAAATTAGCGCGCTCCCGGGTCGGCAGGATGTTTTCACGCAAATTGGCCAGATTGATCCGGCTCCAGATATCGCGTGCAACCTTGATCGCTTCGGGCTCGGTCAGATCGCGGTAATGATGGAAATAAGAGGCTGGATTCTGAAACACACTGCGCTGCAGTGTCAGAAAGCGCTGGACGTACCAGGCTTCGATGTGTTTCTCATCAGCGTCCACATACAGAGAAAAATCAAAGAAGTCCGACACGATGATGCTTGGCGAATGCGCGCGCGTGCCTTCGACAACACCGGTCTGCAGCACGTTCAGCCCTTCGAAGATCAGGATGTCCGGCTGGTTGATGGTCTGGACCTTGCCGGGCACGATATCGTAGGCCGCATGGGCGTAGACCGGCGCCTGTACCTCGGGTTCGCCAGCCTTGAGCGCAGCAAGGAACTGCACCATACGGCGCCGGTCGTAGCTCTCCGGAAAGCCTTTGCGCTGCATCAGCCCGCGCTCTTCCAGTACAGCATTCGGGTACAGAAAGCCGTCTGTCGTGACCAGCGCAACGCGCGGGTGATCCGGCCAGCGTGACAACAAAGCCTGCAGTGTGCGTGCGAATGTACTCTTGCCGACGGCCACGCTACCGGCGATTGCGATGACGTAAGGTCGACGGCCAACGAGTCTGCCGAGGAATTCGTCTTTGACGCCGTCCAGTGTGCGCGCCGACCGGAAGTGCAGGTTCAGCAGCCGTGATAGCGGCAGGTAGATCTGGACAACGTCATCCAGCGAGACCTGCTCGTGCAGACCTTGCAGCGCGGTCAGATCGCCTTGCGACAGCGTCAGCGGCGTGTTGGAGCGCAGATCGGCCCATTGGTCACGAGAAAACCGCATGTAGGCGGAGAACTCGGCTGAGATGTCGTCCATGATGATCAGTCGTTCAGCAGGCGGTTGAGGCGTTCAGAGTAAACCCGAATTGTTCAGTCTGCGACAGGCTCGCTGCTGAACAGTGCCCGGAAGTTCTCGGGGATCGGGACTGTTTTGATGCGGGCTGGATGATCAGGATCCGGCCGCGCAAAAATGCGCACTTCGAATCCGTCGACAAGTACGGTGTCGCCGCGACGAATCTGGTGGGCAATCCGTAAGGTACGCGCCGTCCATTCTTCGACCTGGGAATGCACTTCGATCAGGTCGCCGTGGGTTGCGGTTGCGCGGAACGTGGCTCCGACATCGACCAGCGGACCGGCGATCAGGCCGGTCTGCTGGCGCAGCTGAGCAATGTCGTAGCCGGCGCTGCGCCACATCTGGTGCGTGGCCTGGTCGAACCAGCGAAAGAAGTTCGGGTAGTAGACGATATTGGCTGGGTCGCAATCGCCAAACCCAACCGTGACCGGCCACACGAAGCGTCTCATCGCAGCATGCCTCTTGTCGGATTGATTCGTCGCGCTCAGCGCAGACCTTGTGTTCGATGATGCGTCGAAGCTTGCGCTGCGTCAGCTCGGCAGGCGCGACTCAGCAGCTACGTTCCAGCGCCGACAGCGGACCAGGTGACTGGCCGAAGCGGGCTGCGATCGAAGCGCTGGCCTGATCCAGTTGAGCCACCGTCCCGGCGTCGACCGGGACCAGTTCGGCGCGTTTTGCGCGTGAGACCCGTTCCGGGTCACCCGGCATCATGATCCCGCCCAGTTCTTGACCGACCTCCGACAGGCGGGCCGATTTGACCCAGTCCACGAAGCTGCGGGCTTCCTGATCGAAGCGCTCACCGGTGCCCAGATGATTCGGATCGAACACCAGCGTCAGCATGTTGTTCCAGATCGCGTATTTCATGTTCATGTTGCCAGGGTGTGTGGTTTCGCCACCAGTCAGTGCTGCGCCGAGCAGCTCGCAGACCATGGCCAGCGCATAGCCCTTGTGCGCGGCAAACGGCATCAGCGCACCGTGCGGACCGTCAGCCGGTTCGAACATCACGCCCGGGTTGGTGGTCGGATTGCCCTGCGCATCGATCAGGCTGCCGGTCGGCACGTCGACCTGCTTGTTGTAGGCAACCCGGACCTTGCCGTGAGCGATGGCGCTGGTCGCAAAATCCAGCACGATCGGCTTGCCGTCGGCACGCGGGATGCCGACAGTGAACGGATTGGTCAGAAAACGCGCTTCCGAGCCGCCCCAGGGCGCCACCATCGACGGCGTGCTGATTGCATTCGTGAAATGGATCGAGATCAGCCCCGCAGCGACGGCCTGTTCGGCATAGTGTCCCACGCGACCAAGGTGGTGCGAATTGCGCAGGCCCATCACGCAGACACCGTTCTTGCGGGTACGCTCAATCGCGAGCTGCATCGCCTGGTGCGTGACCGACTGGCCCATGCCACGCTGCGCATCGATCGTCAGGAGACTGCCGCTTTCATGAGCGATCTGAACCTGTTGGTTCAGCTTCAGTTCATCGTTCAGCAGCGAGAGCACGTAGCGATGCACCATGCCCACACCATGCGAGTCATGGCCGGCAAGGTTGGCGCCGACCAGGTGGTCAGCCGTGATGCTTGCCTCGTGTTCGTTCGATCCGGCCGCGCGAAACAGGTCGACGACCCATCGATGCAGGGCGGGGGTAGGAATCAGATGCTCAGCCATATTGGGCTCCTGCGCAGTGTTTCGCGGGTTCTTGAAGGCGGAAGGGTACCTCAAGCCACCGACGCGAATAGTCAAAGTTCAGACTTCAGGCTCGAGAATGCGTGGGGTTTTCACGAGCGCATGTGAAGACCGGTCCTGGCGGACCGGTCTTTCAGGCTGCGGCAAGGCATGCCGTGTTTCAGAGATCAGACGATCTTGACTTTCAGCGTGCCAACGCCGGCGACAGCGCCCTCGAGCAGGTCACCCTGCACGACTGCAGCCACGCCTTCGGGCGTGCCCGAGAAAATCAGGTCACCGGGGGCAAGCTCCCAAAGTGCTGACAGGTGCTCGATGGTTTCGGCAATATTCCAGATCAGCTTGGAGACATTGCTCGACTGCCGGACCTGGCCGTTGACGTTCAGGCTGATGTCGGCATTGTTGACGTCGCCAGCCTGCGCGGCTGGAACGATCGGTCCGATCGGGGCCGACAGGTCGAAGGCCTTACCGACTTCCCAGGGGCGGCCCTGCTTCTTGGCCTCGCCCTGCAGGTCGCGTCGGGTCATGTCCAGACCCAGCGCATAACCGTAAATGTGCGAGGCAGCATCAGCGGCCTTGATGTTGCGACCACCCTTGCCAATCGCAACGACCAGTTCCATCTCATGGTGCAGGTCCTTGGTCACCGACGGATACGGCATTTCGCCAGTGTTGCCCTCGGCGATCACAAGCAATGCGTCGGCCGGTTTCATGAAGAAGAACGGCGGTTCACGGCCGGTGAAGCCCATCTCCTTGGCATGCTCAACATAGTTGCGCCCGACGCAATAGATGCGATGGACCGGGAAGCGGCTCTGCGAACCAGCCACGGGCACAGAGACGATGGCGGGGGGTTCAAACACGTAGCTCAAGGCTGACTCCTGGGATGAATCTCGGCGTTTGGAGTGGATGACTCCAGCAGTGGATCGGGCTCGCTGCGGAAGCTTTTCGAGCTTCGCGCGCGCGCGAAGCCCGCACTATAGACCTGTTGGCGCAGACAGTAAAAGTCCGTTTTTCTTCAGTCGGGTATTGCAGCGCCGAGTCACCGGGGCCCAGGTCAGGGTCGCTCGATCACTGTGCGATCAGGCTCCGAGCAGCGCCGGTGAGGGCGCGATCTGTCCGCGTTCGACGCGGGTCACGATCTCGGTCAAGCGGGAATGCCCGGGTGCGGGGATCCCGACCTGCGCGCCTTTCTGCGCGATCATGCCATTCATGGCCTCGATCTCGGTGCGCCGCCCCTTGATGATGTCCTGTGCCATTGACGGGCGCTGAATGTCGGCCCGTGGATTGGTCTCGGCTTTCGGGGTCAGCAGAGTCTCGATCCGGGTCAGTGCCTGGGCATCGCCATCGGCCGCCTGCAGGTAGTGCTCGGGCTCGATGCCGCGGATCTTCTCCAGCTGATATCCGAGCGCCTGGCCGACCCGCACCCCTTCGGCGGCCAGCTGGATCTGGAATCGGCGGATTGTTTCGTTGCGGCTGCAGTCGCTTGAGCTCAGGCCGGTTGCTGCACTGACGCCGTTGCTCATGCCGTTCTGCACGAGCTTGCTCCAGCGTTCAC
>JAURMJ010000063.1 GCA_030830765.1 Quisquiliibacterium sp. | reverse complement strand
CTGGTTACGAGGATGTTATTTCATGGCCGCAAGGCGTTCTCGCGCAATCTGTGCTGCCTGCGAGCCCTTGTGAGCATTCACGATCGATTCGAAGGTCTTTTTGGCTGTCTTCTTGTCACCTAGATCGACCTGAGCGATCCCGATACTGAGCAGTGCATCAGGAACGCGTGGGTTGTCCGGGAACTTGGCGACCAGACTTCGCTGCGTGGAGATGGAGGCTTTGTAATCTCTGCTCGCAAACTGTGCGCTACCGACCCAGAAAAGGGCTTGCGGGGTATAGGCACTCTCGGGCCAGCGGATACGTAGCTGCTGGAATCCGGCGATCGCGTTGCTGAACTCGCCTTGACGGAACTTGTCGAGCGCTGCATCAAAGATCTTTTTCTCTTCCTGGTCGACGGCGACCATCCTGCCGTCGATTTCAACCTTCATCGGCTCAAAGGGCTTCAGCCGGGAGTCCAGGTCGGTGAACAGATCCTTCTGTTGGCGCTGCGACTGTGACAGTTCATTGGCGATAACTTCTGTCTGGCCCCGCAGCTTGGCAACTTCCTGACGAAGCTGCTCGATCTGGCTCTGCAGTTCGAACTGTCCGCGGGCAGTCTGTTCCAGGCGATCGAGGCGCTCTGCGAGCGCGGCTGTTCGCTCCTCCATGGACATGGTGAGCGATTCAAGCTTGCCGCGCATCTCGATGATGGCCCGCCGAGCCTCGTCGTCGCCGCCAAACAGTTGAGCGGATGCCTGATACGGAGCCAGTTGCAGCGCAATGGCAGTACCGGCGATCAACAGCGTACGCATCGGACGGCGGGTCATCGGGTCCCTGCTCACTGATACGCTAGGTCGGCGCGACGATTCTCTGCCCAGGAGGCTTCATCGCTACCGGTGGCACGCGGCTTTTCTTCGCCGAAGCTCACTGCCTCAAGCTGGTTCTCGGTCGCACCCAGAGTGATCAGTGCTTTGCGAACCGCTTCTGCGCGTTTCTGACCCAGGGCCAGGTTGTATTCGCGACTGCCTCGGTCGTCGGTGTTGCCCTGCACGACCAATTTGCGTTCACGATTGCTGATCAGATAGCGGGCATGTGCCTCGACCGTGGCACGGTATTCGGCCCGGATCGTGTAGCTGTCAAAGTCAAAGTAGATACTGCGCTTGGCAAGGGGGCTGCTCGGATCATTCAGCGGATCGATCTCCCCTGAGTTGATCTGGCCGACCTGGCTGCCATTAGCGCCAGCGCCAGCACCTGCGGCACCTGCGGCCGCACGATCGTCAACAGGTGCGGTCTTGTCGTCTAGTTTGACTGAGGAGCCGCAGCCGACCAGTGCGATGACGCAGCCGGCAGATAGAAGCAGTCGTTGGAACGTATTCATGGAAGAGACCTCTTGATCTTGATCTGGTTCAGAAAAGGAGCATTCTGGAGGAACGATGCTTACGCAAAGGTTTCATCGCAGACTGTGCGCACTCCTACGATACATTCACTTGGGCAGCGGACCCCAGGTAGGTTCACGAATATCGCCGGCATTGGACGTAAGACGCTGCTTGACCCTGGCGTCGATCGACACGGCCATCAGAGAGTCACGACCGCCGGACTGGGTTGCATACATCACCCAGCGTCCATTGGGCGCGAAGCTTGGCGCTTCTTCCAGCCCACCATCCGAAATGATGCGTTCGGTGCCGGTTATCAGATCTCTCAACGCTACCAGGTAGCGTCCGTCCTTACGCGTGACGAACGCCATCAGCTTGCCGTCCGGGCTGATACGCGGGCTCACGTTGTAGCTCGATCCGAAGGTGATGCGAACGGGGTCACCACCGCTTGGCGACATACGGTAAATCTGTGGCGATCCGCCACGGTCAGAGGTGAAATAAATGCTTGAGCCGTCAGGGGAGAAACGAGGTTCGGTGTCAATCCCTGTTGAGCTGGTCAGGCGCCGAGGCAGGCCTTTGCCATCGGCCGGAACCAGATAGACCTGGGACAGTCCGCTGCTGGTCAATGCCACTGCCAGCTGACGGCTGTCGGGCGACCAGGCTGGCGCGCTGTTGCTGCCCTTGAAATTTGCAACAGGCAGTCGCTGACCTGTGGCCAGCACATGGACGTAGACGACGGGTTTCTTGGTCTCGAACGAAACATACGCAAGGCGCGAGCCGTCTGGAGACCAGGACGGCGAGATGATTGGCTCGTTGGAAGACAGGGCTGTCTGGATGTTTTCACCATCCCAGTCTGCAATGTTCAGCCGGTAGCGGTTGCCTTGCTTGGATACGAAGGCGATGCGGGTTGAAAAGATGCCTTTCTCGCCGGTGACTTTCTCGTAGACCCAGTCGGCAATCCGATGGCCGGCCAGACGCAGATCAGACTCGGCGACCAGCAGTGATTCGCCGCCCAGCGAAGCCTGACGCACTGCATCGCTGAGTCGGTAGCGAACATCGTAACGCCCGTCGGTGATGCGAGTGACTGACCCGGCCAGAACTGCATCGGCGCCTCGAGCACGTAATGCGAGGAAGTCGATCGGGGAACTGTCGCTCAGGTTGGCCTGCGGATCAATCAGGCGAAAGGCGCCGCTGCGGGACAGGTCGCTGCGAACCACCTCGGCAACATTTCGGGGGACTTGCGCCGCGGTGACGAAGTCACCAATCGCGATCGGATACTGCGAGGCTCCGACCCCTGATACGTCGATACGCATCTGGGCGGAGACAGGCAGGGCGAGGGCCAGCGGAGCGGCCAGGGCGAGCATGGCTCGCGCAAAAGCACGGCGATTTGACATCATGACCCGATTATAGCGAGCCGTGGGGCCGACTTGTACCGTCAGCGGTTATCTCGAGGGCCGCGGCTGATTTCCAATTCCCTCGGGCAGCTTCCATCCGGTTTGCGTGGCAATGGATCGCTGCGCTTGATTCCTCGCTCGGCGGCCTGATCCCAGGCAGGAATACCGCTGGAACGTTTGAGCCGCACCGAGGCAATCGAGCAGTCAGGCATCACGTTGACGATGAAGACCGCCTTCGGGTTGCCGATCAGGTCGGCGGGCACCTGATAGGTGGTGTTGGAGATCAGCAGCGAGGACAGCTTGGCAACGTAACCACCATCTAAGCCACCGCTGGCGCCTCCGGCATTCGTCCCCTGCGCCGCTCCAGTTGATGCGCTGCCCGCTTCGCTGCCGGTGCCAGCCTGGTTTCGCAATCGATTGATATATTCCTGACGACTCTTTTCCGCGGCTTTACGCTCCTCGGCGGCTTTCTTTTCGGCGACTTTTCGGCGTTCCTCGGCTTTTTTTCTTTCCTCGGCAGCCCTCTTTTCCTCTGCCCTGCGTTTTTCCTCAGCCGCTTTCTTTTCCTGCTCGCGCTTGAGCTCCTCTGCTCTGCGCTTTTCCTGTTCCGCCCTCAGTGCGGCAGCTTTCTTTTCCTCAGCGGCCTTCTTTTCCTCGGCGGCCTTCTTTTCCTCGGCAGCCTTCCTCTCTTCAGCAGCCTTCTTCTCTTCAGCAGCCTTCTTCTCTTCAGCAGCCTTCTTTTCCTCG
>JAURMJ010000062.1 GCA_030830765.1 Quisquiliibacterium sp. | reverse complement strand
TGCAGGAAACTGCGCAAGCCTTGGCGAGAAGGCTGCAGGAACGCGTTCTGGCCAGGCGGCCAGATTGTCCCGATCCCAGGGGATCGGTGCCCGCGAAAATGCAGTGGCACGCCCGCTGGCATCGACGATGACCTTGACCGCATTTGGGTTCAGGTATTCCTGCATCGATGAGATCGGATGTGCCGCAGTGGCCATTGCGCAGTCGGATTGTTGGTCAAGGGCTGCCGCGACCGCCGCAACCAGGTCGGGCGGGATCAGCGGCTCGTCGCCTTGCACGTTGACAACGATCTGCTCATCGGTCAGCGCCAGCCTGGTCGCCGCCTCTGCAAGTCGGTCGGTCCCTGAGGGATGATCCGGGCGCGTCATGATCACCTCGATACCATGGCGCTCGGCAGCCTGTGCCACGGCTGGCGCATCGGTGGCGATGATCGCCCTGGATGCCCCGGATTGTCGGGCTCGCAGCGCGACCCTGACGACCATTGGAAGGCCGCCAATGTCTGCCAGCGGTTTGTTCGGAAGCCGGGTCGAGGCCAGTCGAGCCGGAATCAGCGCGACGAAAGGAGTCACGCGTCGATCTTTCGCGCTTCGTCTTCGATCATCACCGGGATGCCCTCACGGATCGGAAACGCGAGCCGGTCATGCGCACAGATCAGTTCCTGTGCTGCACGGTCGTGTTCAAGCTGCCCCTTGCAGATCGGGCAAACCAGAATGTCAAGAAGTCGATGATCCACTGAGCCGCTCCTCAAGCCAGTCAAGTAGCGCCGGGTCAATGTGCGCCTGCACATCCAGCATCCAGCAGCGTTCGTTGGCAAATTCCCTACATTTTACGGCGTCCTTGGCCGTCATCACGATCAGCGGCTGTGGCAGCGAGTCGAGCCAGTCCAAGTCGATCCTTGCATGGTCCGACAACGGGTATTCATCGATCTGCAAGCCCATGGATCGCAGGCTGTCGAAGAATCGAGCCGGCCGGCCAATTCCAGCCACGGCTGCGACCCGGCGTCCGGCCGTCATCCGGGTAAATTGCACCGGACTCAGGAACTGGTGACCCGGGCAATCCGCGTGGTTGCTTTTCACCGGCATGAAGCGGTCTGGCTGTATCGTGAAGCGATAGCTTCGAGTCTCATTCGAGACCAGGACGTCCGGCAGTTCGGCATCACCGTTGAGCAGAATGGCATCCATGGCCCGTGCGTGGGCAGCGGGTTCACGCAACGGGCCGGCGGGCAGCATCTTGCCGTTACCCAGAACTCGGGAGTCGAAAACGGCAAATTCGAGCGTGCGCGGAAGGCCGACATGCTGGAGGCCGTCATCGCTGATGATGATGTCCAGGTCCGGACGGTTTGCTTCGAGCAGTTGCAGCGCGGCGTTCCGACTGGCTGCAGCGGTGACCGGCAGACCGGTCTGCAGAGCCAGAAGAACCGGTTCGTCCCCGTCCGTTCGGGCGTCCGATTCAGGTCTGATGGTTCGAGCGGTCTGTGCTTTGGCCCGATAGCCGCTTGCGATCAGTCCGACCTGATAGCCGCGGGTCTGCAGGGCGCGGGCAAGTGCGATGACCAGCGGTGTTTTTCCGGTACCGCCGACAACCAGGTTACCCACGACAATCACGGCCGGGCGGTCCTGCACCGGACGCTTTGCGATTTGGAGTCGACGCCGCTTCGCGATCAGTGCCACCAGCGCGGCCAGGGGCGACAGGATCCGGTTGCAGATTGCGCCGGTCAAAGAATCGTCTTGACCGAACCAAATCGCGAGTAGCCGTTGCTCAATCCGCGCGCGCCAGAGTTCGGAGGTTTTGGTCGGCATTTGGTGGAGTCAGCAGCCTGCAGACAGCCTTTGCGTCGGTGCAGCGGCAGACGCAGCGCGGTAATCAAGTCGCATGAGCCCTCAGCGGCCTGCGCCAGACAACGATTGTGCTGCGAAACTCACGCGGGCAAGGCCAGCAAGCCTGGCGGCCTCCAGCACATTGACCACCGACTGGTGAGAAGCACCTGCGTCGGCATGGATGATGACGGTGACCTTCAGATCGCCCGCAGCTGCTTTCCTGAGGTCTTCTGCCAGTTGTGCAGGATTGGTGAACGCGATCGCAGTCGAGTCAACCACATAGCGCCCGTTGCCCGAGATGCCGACGATGATCTCCCGGGGCCGGTCTGGCGTGGCCTCGGCACCGGCGCTCGGGAGATTGACCTGGAGTTCGGTGAATCGCGAGAACGTTGTGCTGACCATCAGAAAGATCAGGATGACCAGCAGCACATCGATCAATGCAATGAAATTGATTTCAGGGTCTTCGCGTCTCAGCGCACGGCGAAAATTCATCAGCTGCTGCCAGTCAGGCTTTCGCGGCAGGAGCACGGGAGCGAGGTACCCGCGCGGGGGTGCCTTCGCCGGCGCTGTGGCCCTGCGGGTTGCGCAGGACGCGCAATGTGTCGATCAGGCGCAAAGACTGCTGCTCCATCTCCATCAGCAGGCTGTCGACCCGGGTTCGGAAGTGCCGGTAGCAGACCATGCTTGGAATCGCAATCACCAGTCCAAAGGCGGTGTTGTACAGAGCGACTGAGATCCCGTGGGCAAGCTGCTGTGGATTGGTCCCTGATGGTGTCTGTGAGCCGAAGATTTCGATCATTCCGACAATCGTGCCGAACAGACCCATCAGCGGCGCCATCGAGGCAATTGTCCCGAGTGCCGACAGATATTTTTCAAGTTCATGCGCGACTGCCCGCCCGGTTTCCTCCATCGCCTCCTTCATCACGTCTCTAGGGGCCGATTCCTGCCGCAGGCCGCTGGCAAAGACGCGCCCAAGCGGAGAGCTGGCTTCGAGGCGTTGAACCATTTCTGGCGTGATCTGGCGGTTCTTGTGCAGAGTCAGAACCTCGTGAAGCAGATTCGCCGGCAGTACACGGGCACGCCGCAGCGTGATGAAGCGTTCGATAATCAGGGCGACCGCCACGAGCGAGGTGAGGATCAGGAACCAGATCGGCCAACCGGCTGCTTGAATCAGGGAAAACAATGTCCAGTCTCCGAGGGGGGCGAGGTGTCACGGCAGGCCAGTCGGGCGACTGGCGGACGAGTCCGCAACCGAGTCTCATTTTCATGTGATTTGTACGCTGGCGGCAAGTTGGATGCGGACAGCTATCATCCAGCAACCGACAGGCGGCAGGATATCAACAGAATCTGTGGATAAAGATGTGCATATCCGCGATCTTTGAGGCGCAGGTCGTCGGAAATTCGCGACTTTCTGGTGGTGTATAAAAATTAAGCAGAAAAAAATAACAATTAAAACAATGACTTATAACGTTTTATCTGCGTTTTTCGAATTGCTCCCAGTGATGCTGTGTCCTGGCGCAAAATTGTGGACATCACCTGCCGGGAAACCCGCATGAATCCTGATTTTGAGCAGTCGGATCAAGGAAAGACGCGGGAAATCCTGACAGTTTCCCAACTAAACCGCGCCGTTGCGTCATTGCTGGACCGCAGCATTCCGCCTGTGCAGGTGCGTGGGGAAATCTCCAATTTCACGCGAGCAGCGAGTGGCCATTGGTACTTCACGTTGAAGGACTCGGGCGCCCAGGTCCGAGCCGTTATGTTCAGAGGACGTGCGCAGGCGGTTGGGTTTGAACCGCGTGAGGGAGATCGTGTGTTGGTCGGCGCGCTGGCCGGCTTTTATCAGCCCCGAGGCGAGTTTCAACTGAACGTGGAATCGATGCGGCGCGCTGGTGCAGGGGACCTTTACCAGCGGTTCGTTGAACTTAAGGAGAAGCTGCGCGCCCAGGGACTGTTCGACGAGTCGCTCAAGCGCCCTGTGCCCGAATCGCCGGGGCGAGTCGGCGTGATCAGCTCCCTGCAGGCGGCCGCATTGAGGGACGTTCTGACAACTTTGCGCCGTCGTGCTCCACAGATCCCCGTCGTGATCTATCCGTCGCTGGTGCAGGGAGTCGATGCACCTTCGGCTTTGATCGCTGCGTTGCGTGTCGCTGCAGTGCGGTCGGAATGCGACGTCTTGCTGCTGGTTCGGGGTGGCGGCTCGATCGAAGACCTCTGGGCCTTCAACGACGAGGCACTGGCCAGGGAAGTGGCAGGTTCGCCGATTCCCGTTGTTTGCGGGGTTGGCCACGAAACGGACTTCACGATCGTCGATTTTGTCGCCGATGTCCGAGCCGCAACGCCGACGGCCGCTGCGATTGCTGCTGTTCCCGATCGGGGGCGGCTGCTTGAACGCCTCCAGGGCCTGGCGCACAGACTTCTCGTTGCCCAGCGGCGGAGCATTCACGTTGGTGAGCAGCGCCTGGATCATGCTGCTCGCCTGCTGCGCTCTCCATCCTCACGATGGCGTGAGCGCTCCAGAGATCTTGAGGCACTGGTGGGCCGGTTACGCGGTGCAAACTCAGGCAGGCTGCGGACCCGCGAGCTCAGTCTTCAAGGGCTCTCCAAACGCCTGCGTACTCCTGATCTGCGCGCCCGCACACAGGCGCTGCAGATCTTGCAAAATCGGCTGGCACGTGCGGTGGATCTGCAGCAAAGGCATTCGGATGACAAGCTGCAGGCACTGGCTCATCAGCTCGAACTGGTCAGCCCGCGTGCGGTGCTTGGCCGCGGCTATGCCATTGTCCGAGACGCAGACGGCTCAATCGTGCGCAGCAGCGGCCAGGTCAGTCGTGGCGACCGGCTCGCGGTGCAGATGGCCATTGACGCAATCGATGTCGAAGTGCTGGGACCGGCAGCAAGCATCGATTCAGCGAACCGCTCCGACGGCTCTTCCGATTGACGCCCGATGGTCGTTGCCAAGGTCCATTGGGCGACTTCAGATCATTGAACCGCCGAGGGATGTCCTTGGGTCATTGGCCCAGGACCACCCTCATCGGTCTGGATGCCCCTGTCGGTGATCCGGCAAACCATCGCCAGACACCGGGGGCTCGGTTAAACTCCCGGGTCTTCAAGGTCCAATCGGGCTTTGGCCACATTCACCCACGTCAATTCATTCAAATCTGAGGAAAGACCATGGAACACAGCCTGCCGCAGCTCCCGTATGCAATGGATGCCCTTGCACCGCATATTTCCAAGGAAACCTTCGAATTCCACTACGGCAAGCATCACCAGGCTTACGTGACGAACCTGAACAACCTGATCAAGGGCACCGAGTTCGAAAACGCCAGTCTTGAGGACATCGTCAAGAAGTCATCCGGCGGCGTGTTCAATAATTCAGCGCAGGTCTGGAATCACACTTTTTTCTGGAACAGCATGAAGCCCAACGGCGGTGGCGCACCGACCGGCGCGCTGGCTGCTGCGATCAATGCCAAATGGGGTTCCTTCGACGCCTTCAAGGAGGCATTCACCAAGAGTGCGGTCGGCAATTTCGGTTCTGGCTGGACCTGGCTGGTCAAGAAGGCTGACGGATCGGTCGATATCGTGAACACGAGCAACGCCGGAACGACGCTGACTTCGGGCGACAAGGCGCTGCTGACGATCGACGTCTGGGAGCATGCTTACTACATCGATTTCCGTAATGCGCGTCCCAAATTCGTCGAGACCTTCCTGAACAGTCTTGCAAACTGGGATTTCGCTGCTGCGAATTTCGCCTGAGAGTCTCGTGCAGGCTTGCCGGCACCGCCTGCAAGCCTGCTGGGTCGGGAGCGATCGCTGACCTGACCCCGCATCGCATTGCGGCGCACCTGAATGATCATCGGATCGCTCGCGTCGAGATCTTGGCAATTGTTACAGGACGGCCGGTCAGGCCGCTGGCAGCCTGCGCCTCGGCATGTCAGGACGTGGCCTTGGCGGTCCGGTTAGTTACCGGGCTTTGAACAGTCCTTCGGGGCCACGCAGTCGCGTCCCTGCTCCGATTGCCCTGCGGGCGAACCATCCCTGTTCCATTTCAAGCGCAAACCGCACGGGACGCGCAGAGCAATGCGCCTGTTCGGATTGAGGATGCATGTCGCTGATATTGATGATGCTGCCGTCATCAGCAATAAATGCGATGGACAGCGGGATCAGCGTGTTGCGCATCCAGAAACATTGCCGCTGAGCGCGTTCGAACACGAAAAGCATGCCTTCATTGGCATTCAACCGATCGCGAAACATCAATCCTGTGGCGCGGGCCTTGTCGGAGGCTGCTACCTCAGCGCGGATCAGGTGCAATCCGGCGCGCAGTTCGATCTGTTCAAGGCGTGCCTGGGGTCCTGATTGGGCCAGAGACGGGCTTGTCGCGAAGAAACCAAGGGCGCACGTCAGCAGGGCCAGACATCGCCGGAGCCGGATCATCAAAAAAGGCTGCTTGCAGCCTTGCTTGGTGGCCATGGGAAGAGATCGAGGAACACAGCCTGATCGAAATCGTGGCATCGGGGGTGGATTTGCTTGATTTTCCAGTGGCAACGCAACTGCGACTGTTGGAATTCTGGTGGCACGACGCCAGGGTTCGCTTGTGATCTTACGCAGAGTGATCCGAGTGATTCACTGAGGCAGTTAAAAAAAACGCCGGCTTTGGCCGGCGTTTTCCTTCAGGAGGCCGCCTTCAGCCAGGCTGGATGTTCGATGCTTGCTTGCCTTTGGGGCCAGCAACAACTTCGAATTCAACCTTTTGACCTTCTTTCAGGGATTTGAATCCAGCCCCCTGAATCGCTGAGAAGTGTGCGAACAGATCTTCGCCGCCATCGTCCGGCGTAATGAAGCCGTAACCCTTAGCGTCGTTGAACCACTTGACGGTACCCGTTGCCATAAGCTGCCATCCCTAAAGTAAAACCGATGCATGCAGCATCCGCTTGTCGGATGCCCCGCCAGCCCATATGTATCGGTATGTCTCTATGAAAGGCTGAAGCAGCCAGGGTTCAATCCTGGGACACGCAAGGATTTTTTTTCAAAGATTGTGCAAAGTCAAGCATGCTGAACCAATCGACGTAGTTCGTTGCTTTGACGCTAATCTTCGGGTTTCCGGTAGGCTCATCAGAGTTTTCGAGGGCACTAAGCGTTGAAAAGATGATCCAGAGGCGGGCTGCGAGCGACCGGGACCGTGGCTTTGACCCTGTCTCGGTTGCGAGAACTGCGCCTGTGGTTAGAATGCATTTCATGGCGACCAAGCACGATCCCGCAACAGTTCTCGAAGAACAGGACCAGCGTCTGAAGCCGCCACCGATGTTTCAGGTGATGCTGCTCAACGATGACTACACCCCGATGGAATTCGTCGTCAGTGTTTTGCAGAATTTTTTCGGGATGGGCAGGGAAAAGGCCACGCAGGTGATGCTCAAGGTGCATCGCGAAGGACGTGGAGTCTGTGGCGTTTATCCAAAAGATGTCGCCGCAACCAAGGTTGAGCAGGTGAGCAGCTACGCACGACAGAACCAGCATCCGCTGCAGTGCGTGATGGAGGAAGTATGATCGCGCAGGAATTGGAAGTCAGTCTCCACATGGCCTTTGTGGAAGCCCGTCAGCAACGGCATGAATTCATCACCGTTGAGCATCTGCTGCTGGCGCTTCTCGACAATCCGTCGGCCGCCGAAGTCCTGCGCGCCTGCGCGGCGAACGTCGATGACCTTCGCAAGAGCCTGATCGGGTTCATCAAGGAGAACACACCCGTTGTTCCCGGTGCCGATGAAATCGATACGCAACCCACGCTCGGTTTTCAGCGCGTGATCCAGCGGGCAATCATGCACGTCCAGTCCACCTCAAACGGCAAGAAGGAGGTCACTGGCGCGAACGTTCTCGTGGCAATTTTCGGCGAGAAGGATTCGCACGCGGTCTATTACCTGCACCAGCAGGGAATCACGCGGCTGGATGTCGTCAACTACATCTCCCACGGCATTACCAAGACGCCGCAGCCCAAGGAGCAGGCCCGGGAGGAAGCTCAGGAGCCCGAGCAGGATGCCGCGGGTAGCCAGCAGGGCGCGTTGGATCAGTACACGCAGAATCTGAACGCTTTGGCACGCGAGGGCAAGATCGACCCGTTGATCGGGCGTGACCACGAGGTCGAGCGGGTCATCCAGGTGCTGTGCCGTCGTCGCAAGAACAACCCCTTGCTGGTTGGTGAGGCCGGCGTGGGCAAAACCGCGATTGCTGAAGGTCTCGCCTGGCGCATTACGCAGGGTGATGTTCCCGAGGTGCTCTCTGATGCGGTGGTCTACTCGCTGGACATGGGAGCGCTGCTGGCCGGCACCAAGTATCGCGGCGATTTTGAGCAACGCCTGAAAACCGTCCTCAAGCAGCTTAAGGCGGCAGACCATGCCGTGCTGTTTATCGATGAAATCCACACGCTGATCGGCGCGGGTTCAGCCTCCGGGGGCACGCTGGATGCGTCCAACCTGCTCAAGCCGGCGCTGTCCTCGGGCGCGTTAAAGTGCATCGGCGCGACCACCTACACCGAGTATCGCGGGATCTTCGAGAAGGATCACGCACTCTCACGCCGCTTTCAGAAGATCGATGTCAACGAGCCCTCGGTCGAGCAGACCGTCCAGATTCTGCGCGGCCTGAAGTCCCGTTTCGAAGAGCATCATGGTGTCAAGTATTCGGCATCTGCCTTGTCGGCGGCGGCTGAACTGTCTGCAAAATTCATCAACGACCGGCACCTGCCCGACAAGGCGATCGACGTCATTGACGAGGCCGGTGCAGCTCAGCGGATCCTGCCCAAGAGCCGACAGAAGAAGGTAATCGGCAAGGGGGAGATCGAGGATATCGTCTCCAAGATCGCTCGCATTCCGCCGGCCTCGGTCTCCTCTGACGATCGAGGCAAGCTGCAGACGTTGGATCGCGATCTGAAGGCCACCGTCTTCGGTCAGGATCCTGCCATCGAGGCATTGGCCTCCGCAATCAAGATGGCGCGCTCCGGGCTCGGCAAGCCGGATAAGCCGATTGGTTCATTCCTGTTCTCCGGACCGACTGGAGTCGGCAAGACCGAGGTTGCCAAACAGCTTGCATTCATTCTCGGCATTGAGCTGATCCGCTTTGATATGTCTGAGTACATGGAACGCCACGCGGTCTCGCGTCTGATCGGGGCGCCTCCCGGGTATGTTGGTTTCGATCAGGGCGGTCTGCTGACCGAGGCAATCACGAAAAAGCCGCATGCGGTGCTGCTGCTCGATGAAATCGAGAAGGCACATCCTGATGTTTTCAACATTCTGTTGCAGGTGATGGATCACGGGACGTTGACGGACAACAACGGACGCAAGGCCGATTTTCGTAACGTAATCATCATCATGACCACCAATGCTGGCGCTGCGGACCTTCAGCGACGTTCAATCGGTTTCTCCGATAACAAGCAGGCCGGCGATGAGATGGTCGAGATCAAGCGTCTGTTTACCCCCGAGTTCCGCAACCGTCTGGATTCCATCATCAGCTTCAGCGCGTTGGATGAGCAGATCATCCTGCGTGTCGTGGACAAGTTCCTGATCCAGCTTGAGGAACAGTTGCACGAGAAGAAGGTCGAGGTGATTTTCACCGAGGCCCTGCGCAAGATGCTGGCCAGCAAGGGCTTTGATCCGCTGATGGGGGCCAGGCCAATGCAAAGGTTGATCCAGGACACCATCCGCAAGGCACTTGCCGATGAGCTGCTGTTCGGCAAGCTGCTCACCGGCGGGCGGGTCACGGTCGGTCTCGATGAGAACGAGCAGGTGATGCTGTCGTTCAATGACGATCCACCGGACTCCGCCGGAGAAGGTAAGCCGCGCGCAGAGGTTGCCCAGGTCTGAAACCGCTGCACGCAGTGACAAGCTTGGGCGTCAGGATGGAAGAGCACTGACGCTGCGGCCTGCGCCAGATTGCCGCGATGACCCTTGTGTGATGAGCCTTGAGCGGGGACGGCTTGTCTGCGGCACGGGCTCTCTGAAAGTGGATCGACACGGATTTCGCAAGGAAGTTCGCAGGGTGTAGAAGCGCGGGATGGATCAGGTGGGCTCTCTGATCTATTATTTCGGGCACACGCGCCCGATTCGCGTCGGGGTGACACAACAACGATCGGGTCGAACGGCGGTTTGACCGGAGGAGAAAATCTTGAAACCACGAGTTCTGCTGTTTGCAGCGACCTTGCTCACTGCAGCTTCAGGTCTTGCGCATGCGCAAGACGCCCGTTACGTGGCCGCAGTCTGTGCCAACTGCCATGGCACTGATGGGAGGGCCGTGACGACCGGTGGCATGCCGGGACTGGCCGGGCTTTCCCGCCCGTATTTCATCGAACAGATGAATGCCTTCAAGACCGGCAAACGGCAGGCGACAGTCATGCACCAGATCGCCAAAGGTTTCACGGACAGCGAGATTTCTGCGCTGGCCGATTACTTTGCCAAACAGCGTAAGCAATAAGGAGACTGCGATGACGCAATTCAATGATTCTCGCCGTCGTGCGCTGCAGGTCATCGGGGCGGGATCCGCTCTTGGGATGCTTAGCGCCTGTGCAACGCAAGGTCCGTCGATCTCCACGAAGACGCTGGGCCGTGTGGCAGTGATCGGGGCAGGGTATGGCGGCGCCACTACGGCGAAGTACCTGAAACACTGGGGCGGTGAATCGATCGACGTGATGCTGATCGACCGCACACCTGAGTTCATCTCCTGTCCTCTGTCGAATCTTGTGATCGGTGGTTCGCGCTCGATCCAGGAGCAGACCGTTGGCTACCAGGGTTTGCGTAGCATGGGTATCGACGTGATTGTCGATGAGGTCGAGAACATCGACATGACCAAGCGCAAGGTGGCACTCAGGAAGATTTCCGACCAGTCCTTTGACCGGATCGTGATTGCCCCGGGGATCGACTTCAACTTCGGCGCAATTCGTGGTCTGGATGCGCAGGCGCAAAAGACAATTCTCCATGCCTGGAAGGCAGGACAGCAAACGGTTGATCTGCGCCGGCAGCTTGAGGCGATGCCCGATGGCGGTGTCTACGTGCTGTCGATCCCGCTCGCACCTTATCGCTGCCCGCCTGGACCCTATGAGCGAGTGTCGCAGGTTGCGCATTACTTCAAGACGAACAAGCCGCGCTCGAAGATCATCGTGTTGGATGCCAATGCGAAGATCACTTCGAAAGGGGCTTTGTTCTCCAAGTCCTGGCGTGAACTCTACAACGGCATGATTGACTACCGTCCGAATAATCCGGTCGTTCAGGTCGATGCACGGTCAAAAACTGTCACGACGGAGTTTGGCGATAAGGTTCGTGGCGATGTACTCAATGTCGTTCCGCCGCAGATGGCGGGTGCGATTGCCAAGAAAGCCGGTTTGGTCAATGCAAATAATCGCTGGTGCCAGGTCGATTGGCTGACGCTGGAATCGACGGCGGCTAAGAATGTGCATGTCATTGGAGACGCCACTCAGTCGGCGCCACGCATGCCCAAATCGGGTCACATGGCCAACCAGCATGGCAAGGCAGTAGCCGCCGCCATCGTTGAGATGATGAATGGTCGTGCGCCTCAGCCTTCGGTGATGGCAAATACCTGCTACAGCTTTGTCGATAATCTGAACGTCATTCATGTCGCGTCGGTGCACAAGTACGACGCCGACAAAAAGACGATTCTCCCGGTCAAGGGGGCAGGTGGCCTGTCCGGCTCAGCCAATGCGCTGGAAGGCGCCTATGCCAAGGCCTGGGCGCAGAACATCTGGAAGGACATGTTCTCTGCCTGATCGTACTGAAACCGCCCGTCGAATGCTCGCTGCCTGCTCGGTAGCGAGCATTCTCATTCTTGCGGCTGGATTGCTGCTGCAGCACGGTTTCGGACTGGCACCTTGTGCCTGGTGTGTTCTGCAAAGGCTTATTTTTTTGGCGATCGCGGTGGTGAGTGCGATCGGAGCGCTTTCAGCGCGCGGAAGGTCCGGTCAACTGATCTTCGGGGTTTTGGTCGATGCGCTTGCGATGGCTGGTGCCGCGGCAGCCCTTCATCTGCATTTCGTTGCATCGCGAAGCGAGTCCTGCGGGCTGACGCTGGCTGATCAGGTCATCATGAAGCTGTCGCTTCACGAGCTGGCTCCGTGGATGTTTTTTGCTGATGCGCCCTGTAACCAAGCCAACATGCCGTTTCTTGGCCTGCCGTTTGCAATCTGGAGCCTGCTGGCTTTCGCGGTACTCGGCGCTTTTGGCGTCGTGGTGATGCTCGGATCAGTGCGTCGTCAGTAGCTGGCTGAACGCTTCTTCCCAGTTCGCGAGGTTCACCTCAAACGAGCGCAGCAGTTTGCTGTTATCCAGGACCGAATTGTGTGGTCGTTTGGCTGGGGTTGGATAGTCCTCGGTCAGGATCGGTGTCACCCGTGGTCTTGTCGCGGGGCAGGGCTGGTCCAGGGCCTTCGCAATCTGATCCAGATGCGCAACGATCCTGCCTGCGAAGCCGCACCAGGTGGTCGAACCGCCGCAACTCAGGTGATAAATCCCGTCCCGGTCGGTACGCGGATCAGCCAGCCAGGCGGGAAGCAGGGCGGTACAGGCCAGCGCGATGGCTTGTGCCGTGGTTGGTGCGCCGCGTTGATCATCGACGACTCGCAGTTCTTCGCGCTCACCGGCGAGCCGGAACATCGTGCGCAGAAAGTTTGCGCCTCGCAGGCTATAGACCCAGCTTGTCCGGAAAATCAGATGTCGGCAGCTGCTGCCGGTGATCGCTTGTTCGCCAGCCAGCTTGCTGCGTCCATATGCGCTGCTTGGCGCAGGTGGATCACTTTCAACATAGGGCGTCGGCTTGCTGCCATCAAAGACATAGTCAGTCGAGAAATGAACCAGTCTGGCGCCCAGCTGCGCACATTCCTCGGCAAGCACGCCAGGAGCGATGCCGTTGATCTGCAGAGCCAGCTCGGTTTCGCTTTCAGCGCGATCCACGGCCGTGTAGGCAGCTGGATTGATGACCAAGGTCGGGCGGATCCGGCGCATGGTTTGACGAATTGAATCGGGTGAAGCCAGATCAACTGTGGCGCGATCCGCGCAGATGACTTGGCCAATCTGTGACAGCGGCTCGACCAGTGCTCCGCCGACCTGTCCGGTGACTCCGGTGAGCAGGATCTTCACGGATAGACCTCGGCCTGGCCGAAAGCGACGCCTTGTTGATCCTTGGCCGACAAGGTGGGAGCAAGACCTTGGGGCAGAGGCCACTGCACGCCAATCTGCGAATCGTTCCACAGCACGCAGCGTTCATGCTCGGGCGCCCAGTAGTCGGTGGTCTTGTAGAGAAAATCAGCCGACTCGGAGATGACCAGATAGCCATGCCCGAAACCAGGGGGAACCCACAACATGCGTTTATTCTCGGCGGAAAGCATGAAACCTTCCCAGCGCCCAAAAGTCGGTGAACTGCGGCGAAGATCCACAACCGCATCGAAGACCTCACCGGTGACGGCCCGGACCAGTTTTCCCTGGGGTTGAAGGATCTGATAGTGAAGGCCACGCAGTACGCCCCGCTTGGAGTGCGAATGATTGTCCTGCACGAAGGGTTCCGTGATGCCTGTGGCCTGCTGGAAGGTGCGGGCGTTGAAGCTTTCGAAGAAAAACCCGCGTTCGTCGCCGAAGACCCGGGGCTCGAGTAGCAGGACACCTGGTAGCGTTGTCTGGATGACGTTCATGGTCTGGGTCTATAGCTGCAGGTTCAAAAGACCTGGTCGCGCAGAACGCCAACCAGATATTGCCCATACCCGCTCTTGATCAGTGGTTCTGCCAGTGTCTGCAGCTGTTCCGCGCTGATATACCCGAGCCGATAGGCGATTTCCTCGGGGCAGGCGATCTTCAGACCTTGTCGTTTCTCCAGCGTCTGGACGAATAGCGAGGCTTCGATCAGCGATTCATGCGTGCCAGTGTCAAGCCAGGCATGACCGCGGCCCATGACACGTACATCAAGCCGGTTATGTTCCAGGTAGATCCGGTTCAGATCCGTAATTTCCAGCTCGCCCCGGGCCGAGGGTTTAAGGCTCTTGGCAATATCCACCACCTGCTTGTCGTAAAAGTACAAACCCGTGACGGCATAGCGCGATTTCGGTTGAGCGGGCTTTTCCTCCAGGCTGATCGCCTTGCCTCGCTCATCAAATTCGACCACCCCGTAACGCTCGGGATCGTGTACCGGATAGGCGAACACGGTTGCCCCTTCGGTGCGTCGCGCGGCGCCGACCAGTTCTTTGGCCAGATCATGACCATAGAAGATGTTGTCGCCAAGCACCAAGGCACAGGGCTCATCGCCGATGAATCGTTCCCCGATCAGAAAAGCCTGAGCCAGACCATCCGGTGAGGGCTGGACCGCATACTGCAGATTCAAGCCCCAGCGTTCGCCAGTGCCGAGCAATTGCTCGAAGCGTGGCGTGTCCTGCGGGGTCGAGATGATCAAGATGTCCCGGATGCCGGCCAGCATCAGCGTGGACAGCGGGTAATAGATCATCGGCTTGTCATAGATCGGGAGCAATTGCTTGGAGACGGCCTGAGTCACCGGATGCAGTCGGGTGCCGGAGCCGCCGGCAAGAATGATGCCTTTCATCGCGCGTCACGCTCCGAGTAGTTGGTCGCGATCCATTGCTTGTATTCGCCAGACTGCACATGGGCAACCCAGTCCTGGTGTTCCAGATACCAGCGTACGGTGCTCTGCAGGCCGGTTTCGAAAGTGTGTTCCGGAGTCCAGCCCAGCTCCCGTTCAATTTTGCGCGCATCAATCGCATAGCGCCGATCGTGCCCAGGCCGATCAGTGACAAATTTGATCAGCTGCTCGCGTGGGCCCTTGGAGTCGGGGCGTAGTCGATCAAGCTCGCGGCATATTCTGCGGACCACCTCGATATTGGGCATTTCATTGTTGCCGCCGATGTTATAGGTCTCGCCCGGTCTGCCGGCCTCCAGAACACGACGGATCGCGCTGCAATGGTCACCAACATACAGCCAGTCGCGCACATTCATGCCGTCGCCATAGACCGGCAGCGGTCTGCCGGCCAATGCATTGGCGATGATCAGTGGAATCAGTTTTTCGGGGAACTGGTAGGGGCCGTAATTGTTCGAACAATTGGTCGTCAGCGTGGGCAGGCCGTAGGTGTGATGATAGGCGCGTACCAGATGATCTGAGGCCGCCTTGGAGGCTGAATACGGGCTGTTCGGCTGATACGGCGTTATCTCTGAGAAGGCGGGATCCTTTGGACCAAGCGAGCCGTAGACCTCGTCGGTGGAGACGTGCAGGAAACGAAATTGCTCGCGCTCCTTTTCCTGGAGTTCGCCCCAGTAGGCACGAGCAGCTTCGAGCAGCGAGAAGGTGCCTTGGATATTGGTGCGCACGAACTCGCCGGGGCCGAGAATCGAGCGGTCCACGTGGCTCTCTGCAGCGAAATGCACGATGGCGCGCGGCCGATGCTGGACAAACAAAGCCTGGATCGCCGGCTGATCGCAGATGTCGAGTTTTTCAAACCGGTAGGCTGGACTGGTTTGCACGGAGGCCAGATTCTCCAGGTTGCCCGCATAGCTCAGGCAGTCAATGTTGAGAATCGCCTCAGGTTGTGCTGCTGTACCCAGCCAGTCGATGATGAAATTCGAGCCGATGAAGCCGGCACCGCCGGTCACAAGGATCATTGCGTTTTGCCCATCTGAAAAACCTGAATGATCCCATGAGTGAGGGGGTGACCGCATGCTGATCGGTTAGGGCATAGGGCGTATTGCGCCGGATTGTGTCAGGGGATCAGTCATAATCCATCCATTCGGAGAGCAATGACGATGTCAGCACTGGATCAACTCAAACAGTTCACAACGGTGGTGGCCGATACCGGCGATTTCAACTCGATGCGAGCCTACTCGCCCCGGGATGCGACGACTAATCCGTCGCTGATCCTGAAGGCAGTGTCGAAGGCCGAATATCGCCATCTGCTTGATGAAACGGTCACGGCTCATCCGAATGAGACCGCCGAAGAGGTCTGTGATCGCCTGCTGGTCCGGTTCGGTCGCGAGATCCTTGACATCATTCCTGGGCGTGTCTCGACGGAGGTGGATGCCCGGTTGTCGTTCGACAGCGAAGCCTCGGTGGCCAAGGCCCATCGGCTGATTGATCTCTATGCGGCGCAGGGCATCGGCCGCGAGCGAGTGCTGATCAAGATCGCCTCGACCTGGGAAGGCATTCGGGCGGCCGAGCGTCTTGAGGCCGAGGGTATCCGTTGCAACCTGACACTGCTGTTTTCGTTCGCACAGGCGGTCGCCTGTGCGGATGCGGGCGTGACGCTGATCTCTCCATTTGTTGGACGAATCTACGACTGGTATCGCAAGCGCGATGGTGTAGATTTCCAGGGCGACGAGGATCCGGGCGTACAGTCAGTCCGGAGAATCTTCGAATATTTCAAGCGGTTCGGGTATCAGACTGAGGTGATGGGGGCGAGCTTTCGCAATACCGGTCAGATCCTCTCACTGTCAGGCTGTGATCTGCTGACAATCAGTCCGGAATTGCTTGAGCAACTGAGTCAGACTGATCAGCAGTTGATCCGCAAGCTGGATGCACAGGAGGCATCGAAGCTGCACATCGAACGTGTGCGCTTTGACGAGAAGCATTTCCGATTTGCGCTGAACGAGGATGCGATGGCTACCGAGAAACTGGCTGAAGGGATCCGTCAGTTTGTCGCCGATGCGGTCAAGCTCGAGCAGATGGTGCTCGCAGATCGCTGACGCCGGCGGTGTTGTGGGCCGGATCGCCGATGCTGCGCATTGACCAGCACCGAGCCAGGACGGCTTGAGACGGGTTAGCGTGTGCCTGTGCTGCCAAAGCCGCCTGCACCACGCTCGCTGACCGCAAATTCATCCACGATCTGCAGCGTCGCCTGTACGACGGGCACGATAACCAGTTGTGCGATCCGCTCCATTGGCTCGATCGTGAATGACGACTGGCCACGATTCCAGCAAGAGACCATCAGCTGGCCCTGGTAATCCGAATCGATCAGACCAACCAGATTGCCCAGCACAATGCCATGCTTGTGACCCAGTCCGGAGCGCGGCAGGATCACTGCCGCAAAGCCCGGGTCCCCCAGATGGATTGCCAGGCCGGTCGGCAGCAGTTCGGTCTGGCCCGGGGCAAGTTGCAGCGGGGCATCGAGGCAGGCGCGCAGATCAAGACCTGCACTGCCGCGTGTTGCATAGGCCGGCAGGTTTTCGCGGATGCGGTCGTCAAGAATTTTGATTTCGAGATTCATATCAGCTCATTCTGGAGGCGATGCGCCGCAGTATCACGCCGACGGCGATCATGACGAAACCTGGCGCCGGATCAACCGGCAGCCATTTTTGATTTGAGATGGCGGCTGCGATCAGGACGATGCCGGCTAGGATCAGTGCGGCGGAAAGCTCGCGACCGAAGCGTGTAATCCGTTTGACTTTCGAGACGATCCATCGTTCAAGGTCGAAGGGTTCGCCATGGCTCCGCGTGCCTTGTGAACCCATGCCCTGAAGATCTTTCGGCAGGGACCGCGAGGCGGAATGCGCCGGTGATTGAAAAATCGATGTGCCGGGAGACGGCATGTCGCTTGGAGCGGCTTCCCGGCGTGGTGCGGAGCGCTCTTCGAGCATCGTAGGATTTTGATGACTGCCCTGCGAGAGTCGCTGCGCCGGGTCATGTCCCCATCCCGTCTCATCACTCGGGCGGGTCGGCTGATCCGTAGGAAACTGATGGGCGACTGGAGGACTGATCGGCAGCCGCGTCAGCTCCTCAACGTAGCTCGCGAAATCACCGTTCTTGGGCTCAAGGCCATCGACCAGCAAATTGCTGCCATCCAGAGGTCGGATGATTCTCATTGGCCGAGTTCCGTCAGCGTGTTCCGGTCAACTGGCGCAATGTTCATCGTGTTCCGTTGAGCCGCTTGGCGATCTCGCGGGTCAGTTCGGATGCGAGCGCGTCCTTGCTGGCGCGATCAAGTTTTTGGGTGCCATGTTCATCAATCAGCAGCAGTTCGTTGTCATCGCGCCCGAAGGTGGCCTGTCCAATATTGGCCACAAGCAGCGGGACGCGCTTGCGCAGACGCTTTTGCTGAGCGTTCCGCTCGAGATCTTCACTCTCAGCCGCAAATCCGACGCAATAAGGGGCATTCTCACGCGCCGCGACGCTGGCCAGGATGTCCGGATTCTCGGCGAACTGCAGTTCCGGTGGCTTGCCGTCCGCACTCTTTTTCAGCTTGCTCTCACTGGCATTCTCGACGCGCCAGTCTGCCACTGCGGCGACCGAAATGAAGACATCCGTCCGCGCCCCATCGGCCAGCACCTGGTTGACTGCATCGAACATCTGCCGCGCAGTGGAGACATTCATTCGTTCAACCTGTAGCGGAGTTGGCAGACTGGTCGCTCCAGCGATCAGCGTGACCTGCGCGCCAGCTTGCTGACAGGCCCTGGCGATTGCGAACCCCATCTTTCCGGAAGACAGGTTGGTAATCCCTCTGACCGGATCGATCGGTTCAAACGTTGGACCGGCGGTAATCAAGACCCTGCGACCTTGCAGAGATTTGGGCACGAAGAACCCGATCGTCCGCTCAAGCAGGGCCTCGGGTTCAAGCATTCGTCCCATACCGGTTTCGCCGCAGGCCTGATCGCCGGTCTCGGGGCCGAGCAATTCGATGCCATCCGCGACCAGTTGCGCAACGTTGCGCTGCGTGGCCGGGTTGGCCCACATCTCACGGTTCATGGCTGGGGCAACCAGCAAAGGGCAGGCACGGGCGATGCAAAGCGTGGACAGCAGGTCATCGGCCAGGCCGTTGGCCAGTTTGGCAATGAAGTCCGCGGTTGTCGGTGCAATCACAATCACATCGGCCTCGCGCGATAGTTCGATATGGGCCATGTTGTTCGGAATGCTGGCATCCCACTGATCAGTGTAGACCCGTCGACCGGTCAGTGCCTGAAAGGTCACCGGGCCAACGAAACGGGTCGCTGCCTCGGTCATGACGACCTGAACGCTCGCGCCGTGGCGCTGCAGTTCGCGGGCGAACTGGGCGCTCTTGTAGGCAGCGACGCCGCCGGTGATGCCCAGCAGGATGTGGCGGTTCGACAGTTCCATCAGAAGGGTCCGTACCGGTTGGATCAGTGGGTTGTCAGATGGTGATTGACGCAGTGAATCATGAAATGGTCAAGGTGAATGGCTAATCCGCAATGGTCTGATTGTTCATTCAAAGCCAAACGATCTCTCAGCGCGAGCGTCTGACGCGGCGGAATTCGTCCAGGATCAGTAACGTGGCGCCGACCGTGATTGCACTGTCTGCAACGTTGAACGCCGGCCAGTACCACGGGTCGCGATAAACCAGCAGGAAGTCAACGGCCGTGCCATGGACGATGCGATCGATGACATTGCCAAGGGCGCCGCCGAGAATCAGGCTCAACCCAAGCGAAAACATCGTCTGGGCAGCATGGCGCACCAGCATCCAGATAATGAACAGCGACGCGAGCAGGCCGATCCCGATGAAAAACCAGCGCTGCCAGCCACCGGCCTTAGCCAGGAAGCTGAAGGCAGCGCCGGTGTTGTAAACCAGCGTCAGGTCAAACCAGCCGCTGATCACAGGTAGCCGCTGGCCATACCGAATCAGCTCAAGTGCAGAGAATTTGGTGACCTGATCAATGACGATGATCAGAATCGCCAGCCCGAACCACACAATCGGTGAGCGCGTCTTGCTTCGGAGATCAGGACGGGATCTGGCCATGGGGGATCCGGTCAGGCGAACTGCCGGCTTTCGCCGTCACCGAACAGATTGCTGACACAACGGCCGCAGATTGCCGGATGCTCGGAATTCGAGCCAACATCGGCTCGCAGATGCCAGCAGCGATCGCACTTTTCATGGGAGCTTGTTTGCACCGAGATGTGTACTTCAGGATCGGGACCCGCTGCCAAACGCGCGGCCGATGTGATCAGCACAAAGCGAAGGTCGTCACCGATTGTGGAGAGCAGATCGTGGTCCTCAGTGCCGACGGTCAACGTGACCTCGGCCTGCAGCGAGGAGCCGATGTTGCCCGCTGAACGCACCTCCTCGAGGCTGCGCTGAACGTCGGCACGGATCTGACGCAGGCGCGACCATTTTGGCATCAGCAGGTGTGCATCCTGAACAGCGGGAAAGGCGTGATAGGTCTGCGTGAAGATGGTTTCACCCTGTGCCTGCCACACCCCGGGCGCAAAGATCGGCCAGGCTTCCTCGGCAGTGAACGAGAGAATCGGGGCCATCAGTTTGAGCAGTGCGCTGGTGATGTGGTGCAACGCGGTCTGGGCTGAGCGGCGCGCCCGGCTGTTGGCAGAGGTTGTGTAGAGGCGGTCTTTGAGGATATCCAGATAAAACGCGCCGAGATCCTCTGAGCAGAAGGTCTGCAGTTTGGAGACAACTGGATGGAACTCGAAACGCTCAAGGTCCTGCTCGAGCGTTTTTTGCCACTCGGCTGCGAGCGCGATCGCGTAACGATCGATTTCGAATAACTCGTCGACCGGCAGTGCGTCGCGCTCAAAGTCAAAGTCGGCCACATTGGCCAGTAGAAAGCGCAAGGTATTGCGGATCCTGCGATAGGACTCGACGACGCGCTTGAGGATCTCGTCGGAGATCGACAATTCACCCGAGTAGTCGGTGCTGGCAACCCACAGGCGAAGAATTTCGGCGCCGAGTGTGTCCGAAATCTTCTGCGGTGCGATGACGTTGCCTACGGACTTGGACATCTTGCGGCCTTCGCCGTCGACCACGAAGCCGTGCGTCAGTAGTGACTTGTAGGGCGCCCTGCCGTTGAGCATGGCGGAGGTCAGCAGTGATGAGTGGAACCAGCCGCGATGCTGATCGGAGCCCTCCAGGTACATGTCTGCTGGGAAGTGTGACTGATCCTTGTGTGAG
>JAURMJ010000061.1 GCA_030830765.1 Quisquiliibacterium sp. | reverse complement strand
CCGAAATCATACCCTCTTGCAACGGAGAACACGCCACGCTCGCCTTTGTGGTGAGCTGCAGCGCATGTGTTGCACAGCAGCGCGGTTCCATTTGCCGTGACCGGGCCCTTTGCGTTGGACATGGGCTGCCTCCTGTTGTGCAATTGAATGCGATTTCAATATACCGAGGCGGCATCCAGACATTGGGTTGCACGCCTGTCATTCCCAATGACAGACTTCGGGCTCAGGTCGCCAAGCGGGGGCCGTATGGGGGGCAGACACGATGAGCACTAGCCAGAAGACCAATCAGACCGACCCACGCACGCCGGTGCTGATTGGCTGTGCACAGATCACCGATGCACACAGCGCCCCCAGTTCGGCGCGCTCTCCATCGGCCTTCGTCGCTCAAGCGGCCAAAGCAGCGCTTGAAGACGCCTTTACAGGGTCCTCAGCGACCGATCCCCGGGCACGCGCGCATGTCCTTGCGGCGCGACTTGACGCGATTGCAGTGATGCAGTTTTTCAGCGAATCGAGTCCGCGCTTCGTACAGCCCTTCGGCCGCTCAAATAACCCGCCAGCCAGCGTTGCCCAGCGAATTGGTGCCAACGCGGTGCGCGAGCATGTCTACACCGAAGTCGGTGGTAACATGCCGCAATATCTGGTCAACCGCTATGCCCAGATGATCGCAAGCGGCCAGATTGATTCAGCCATGATCAGCGGTGGCGAGCTGCTCCGATCAACCCAGATTGCCCGCAAGCAGCAGATGCCGCTTGACTGGCACGAGGAGCCAGGCGGTGAGCCGACCATTCTCGGAGACCCCCGACTCGGCTGGAGCCCGGAAGAAGCACGTCACGGCCTGAAGGCGGCAATCTGGTTCTACCCGCTGATCGAAAACGCAATTCGCGCAGGCCGGGGCACCAGCCCGGACGCACACCTCGCGTCGATGGCCAGGCTGTTCACGCGGCTGGCAGCAGTGGCCCGGGACAATCCGCTGGCCACCCGTCGCGAAGGCTACGACGCCGAGACCCTGGCACGTATCGACGCAAGCAACCGCTACATCGCCTATCCCTACCCGCGTCTTCTGAATGCCAATGCCATGGTCGATCAGTCGGCGGCCGTTGTGATGACCTCAACGGCACTGGCCGATGAACTGGGCATCGCCCATGAGCAGCGCGTCTATCTGCACGGTTGCGCAGATGCGGCCGACACCTGGGTTGTCAGCGAACGCGCTGAACTGGATCGTTCTGCTGCGATCCGCGGCTGCGCATCGATCGCGCTGGACATGGCCGGGATTGATGTCTCGCAGATCGACGCCTTTGATCTTTACAGCTGCTTTCCGTCGGCTGTTGAGGTCGCCTGCCGCGAGCTTGGCATCTCGCAGGACGATCCACGTCCTTTGTCGGTCACCGGCGGCCTGCCCTACTTTGGCGGGCCTGGCAACAACTATGTCACGCACTCGATTGCGCAGATGATGAATGTCGTGCGCGCCCGACCGGGCAGCCGCGGCTTGGTCACCGGCAATGGCAGCTACCTGACCAAGCACTCGGCCGGCATTTACTCGACGACCCCGTTCCAGGGCAGTTGGCAACGCCCGGACTGCTCACGGTTGCAGGCCAGCATTGATGCGTCAGAGAAGGTCCGGGTCTGCACCAACCCTGCAGGCCAGGGACAGATCGAAACCTACACGGTGGCGTTTGATCGTGACCAGCCGTCGGGCGGCATCATCTTTGGTCGCCTGCCGCAAGGAGACCGCTTCGTGGCGACGGTGCCGAAAGATCCTGCCTTGCTCGCGCAGATGATCACCACTGACCAGCTCGGACGCTGCGGGACTGTGCATGCCGAACCGGGCGGCAATTTGTTCATCCCATCCTGACAACTGAAAGGGCCTGTGCCCACCCCACCCAAGGAAAGCATCATGGAAAAACAAGTCTGCGTCGTCACCGGTTCTTCGTCAGGCATCGGTGCGGCCACCGTCGAGCGCTTTGCGTGCGCCGGCTGGAATGTGGCCATCAACTATTCGCGCAATGCGCAGGCTGCCGAGCAGATCGCCGAGCGCTGCCGTGTGCACGGCGTTGATGTCCTCGTGGTGAAGGCCGATGTCTCGCAGGATCAGGCGTGCCGTACTTTTGCAACCGAGGTTGAGCAACGCTGGGGTCGCTGTGATGTACTTGTCAACAACGCCGGCACGACCAAATTCGTTCAGCCTCACGACCTGGAGGGCCTGTCCGCAGAGGACTTTCAGAAGATCTTCGGAGTCAATGTGATTGCCCCGTTCCAGATGGCCCGCGCCTTTGCGCCCTTGATGCGGCGAAATCCGGGTGCCGGTGTAATCAATGTATCGTCAATTGCTTCACAGCTCGGACGCGGGTCGAGCATTGCCTATGCGGCCTCCAAGGGCGCGCTCAATACTTTGACGCTATCCCTGGCCCGCACACTGGGTCCGGAAATCCGGGTCAATGCCGTTGCACCGGGAATGATCGACTCCTCCTGGCTGCGCGAAGGACTGGGCGAAGCCCGATTTAATGCCCAGCGAGATGCGTATGCCGCGCATGCGGCGCTCAGCGATGTCGTTCAGCCCGAAGAGGTCGCCGAGACAATCTTCTGGCTCGGTGCCGGCGCACGCAAAACCACCGGCGAACTGATCACAGTCGATGGTGGTTTCAGAATTGGCAAGATCTGAGACGATCAGAGTCGCTCGGGCAGACGGGCCCTGAGCGCCTGCGGATCGAGCATCGTGTAGTCCTTGTCGAGCTCATGCAGGATCGTCGCTTTCAACGGTGCGTGCAGGTTGTCCCGCAGCATGCCCAGCAGCCCGGGAGCGGCAACCAGCACAAGTTTTTCGAAGGCATGGTCTACGCGGCCCTTCTCAAGCATCTGCACAAGCTCATGCGCAAACCGCAGCTGCTCGCGCTCCTTTGGACTGGTATCAGGCTCAACCGCATGTCTTCCCTGGCCTTTGCTGTCATAGACCCGAGCCTGCCGATCATCGGCAAGCTCACTGTCCTTGAGGCGGGCATCGGGGTTTTCAAAAGCCTCCAATTGAGTCAGCGGTCCAATCGCACTGTCCGCGGAGAACAGCGCTCCTCGGGTGGTATTTGCACACAGAATCCAGAATTTGCTCATTGATAGCCCCCCAGCTTGCTTGAATCTCCTTCACGCCTGAGCGCTTGGATACGAGCCACGAAATCAATCCCGTTGGAAAATCCGACGGAACCCGACACGAGCTGCAATTTCAGTGTGGCGCGTGCTTCTGCAAATCGCATTGACGATACGCAATGCGGCCGCAGCCCGACCTGAGGCAGTCAGATACGGCTGCTTGGTGGGAAGTCAGTTGCGCAATTTTTCAAACATGTCCGGGTCGATCTCGCCGATTTCCTCGGCGACCGGAACATGCAGCCCCAGCGCCGACGCCATGCCGACAAGCTCGGGAATCGATGCCGCCTGCATTTTGTGAATCATGCGACTGCGGTGGATTTCGACGGTCCGAAAACTGATATTCAGGTGCCTTGCAATTTCCTTGTTGGACAGACCTCGGACCACCAGGCCCATCACGTCGCGCTCGCGCGGTGTCAGGTTGTCATAGTGCGCCATGATCAACGCTGTATGCGCAGCAACCTCCTGACTTTGCAGGCTGTGCTCCATGGCCTCGGCAACACGGGCCAGCAATTCGGCGCCATCGGCAGGCTTCTGAAGGAAATCGCTCGCACCAGCCTTAACCGCCTGAACTGCAGTGGGCACGTCGCCATGGGCTGTCAGAAAAACGATCGGCAACTGGTTCTGACGTCTGACCAGTTCCTGCTGAACCTGCAGCCCATTGCGCCCAGGCATCGCAAAATCGAGCAGGATGCAGGCACCGGCCGAGACAAGCGTCTGCTCCAGAAAGGCGTCCGCATCAGGAAAGACATGCACCTCATAGCCGACACTTGACAACAGCATCCCTAGACTGTCCCGGACCATCTCGTCATCATCGACGATATAAACAATCCTGTTCATTCGGCCAATGGCAGGTCAATATGAAAGATGGCACCCGGTGCATGCAGTTCCGAAATGATCCGACCACCGTTGGCCGCGGCCAGCGTCCGGCTGATCCGAAAACCCATGCCCAGGCCCGCCGTCTTGGTGCTGAGAAAAGGTTGATAGAGGTTGGTCAGATCATCCTGTGTGATCCCCGGGCCCGTGTCCGAAATGGTGATACGAGCCATCGCCTCAGCCAGCGAGACGCGAATACGCACGACTCCGGACGCCATTCCTGCGCCGGCAATCGCCTCGACGCTGTTTCGCAGCAGATTCACCATGATGTGCTGTACCTGCACTGAATCCGCGTTGATTGTGGGCATATCACCCGCCTGCAGATCCAACGTGACGCCAAAACGCCCCGCGTAACTGGTGACCAGTTCAATGCTCGTGGCCAGCACAGTTCGCAGCTTGATCGGTCCAGCTGCGCTCGGGGCGGGCGTAACAAAGGCGCGCAGATCTCGAACGACACGCCCGGCCCGGACAGCCGCATCGGCGATCTTCTCAAACAGCTCAGTGACCCGGCCCGATTGTCCGCTGTCCGGACTTCCGGTCAGCATCTCGGCTGAAGCATATGAGGTAATGGCGGCCAGAGGCTGGTTGATTTCGTGGGAGAGCACCGCGACCAATTCACCCGCGGTGTGCGCCCGATGCAATTGGGCAAGGTCCGCCAGACGGTCACGCTCGCGGCCCTGAGCGTCGAGCCAATCGGTGATGTCCAAGCCGGCTCCGACAATAAAACTCTCTTCACCCGCACTGCCCCGAACCCAGGCAGCCTTCCAGGATACGCGACGCACCGATCCATCCCGGCGCAGGATATCGAATTCCGCCTGCATGGGTTCGCCCTGCTCAAGGCTTCGGCGAGCCAGGTCGATGCCTTCATGGTCGTATTCGGGTACTACGGCCTGCACCAGCTCACGCCCCTTGAGTTCGTCCTCGGTCCAACCGAGGATTTTCTGCCCGGCCTGGTTCACCCGGAGTACGCGACGCTGCGTGTCGTTAACGACGATCGCTGCTGGCGCAACATCGAACATCGTGGTCAGCAGATCGCGCTCTTTGCGCAAAGCCTGCATGGCCCGATTGCGTCGTGTGACGTCGACCGCGCTGGCCACCACGTAGGCGATCTGCCCGCTTTCATCGGTCATCGGCTGGTTCAGCCACTCGAAGTCACGAACACTGCCGTCACGATGCATCCAGCTGTTTTCGTGCGGTTGCACTCCACGTCCGGCAAGCACATCGCGCAGCGCCCGCCGGACACCGTCTGCCTCTGAAT
>JAURMJ010000060.1 GCA_030830765.1 Quisquiliibacterium sp. | reverse complement strand
CGGTGGCTATCGTGGTGGCGGCGATGGCGGCGGTTATCGCGGCAATGACAACAATGGCGGCGATTACAACAGTCCGCGTCGTTCGCGTCAGTTCGACTGAGCCACACCTGCTCAATTGAATCTTCGCGAATGCATTTCGCGAAGAGTTCTAATGCCGGCCTCTGGCCGGCATTGTCGTTTTGATTGTGCGTTCTGCGAAGGCCGGCAATTGTCGGGATTTCCGAAAGTCACTCAGTCTTGCTTTGCGCATCAATGAACTTTGAATCAATGGAGAATCTTGCATGAGGGATTCGGTCGGCGTCATCGGGGTCGGCGCAATGGGAATGGGGATTTTGTGCAGCCTGCTGCGAGGCGGGTTTGATGCGATCGCCCGGGATACCGATGTTGCACGAGAGTCGCTTGCCACGGGCAATGGCGCCCGTCTCGCGGCAACTCCGGCGCAGCTATGCGCTGACGTGCGCGTGATCATTGTGGTTGTGGTCGATGCAAGCCAGATCGATCAGGTTCTGAGTGGTCCTGACGGTTTGCTGGCGTCGTTGGTACCAGGCAAGGTTGTTTTGTTTAGCAGCACAATCGCGCCTGCCGATGCAAGCCGCTTTGCCCGGATGATTGAGCAGACCGGCGCGCTGGCCCTTGATGCTCCGATCTCCGGTGGTCCGGCCCGCGCCGAAGCCGGGACGATGAGCATCATGCTGGCTGGCAGCGCGGCGGCCTTGCAGGCTGTCGATTCAGTGCTTGAGGCTATCGCTGGCAAGCGGTTCGTCATCGGGGAGCGCCATGGTGATGCGATGCGTGCCAAGCTCGTGAACAACCTGATGGCAGCGATCAACCTGACCGCTGGTGCAGAAGCCTTGGCGCTGGCCGAGCGTCTGGGCCTCGATCCGAAGGCAATGTTTGATCTGATTTCGGTCAGCTCGGGTCAAAGCTGGATGTTCGAAGACCGGATGAGCCGCGCTCTGGTTGACGATTACGCACCGCGTGCCGCCAGCCCGGTACTGACCAAAGATGTGCGTCTGGCCAATGAGGCAGCGTATGAAATTGGCCTTGAATTGCCGCTCGGGCGCATCGCGCATCAGCAGCTGCAAGCCACATGCGACGCCGGCTGGCAGATGGAGGATGACGCAGCGGCGCTGAAGTTCTACCGCAAGCTTTTCTCAGTCTGATCTGGCGGCAGGTTCTCTGCAGTTCTAGCCGCTAAAAGAGCAAGGGGGCCGTTGGCCCCCTTGCTCATGTTGGTGCTTGTTGCAAACCCATGCACCCGCATCGGGCCGCGCTTGGCGGCATGACGCCTTTACATGCTGGTGTAGTTCGGACCGCCGCCGCCCTCGGGCGTCACCCAGACGATATTCTGGGTCGGATCTTTGATATCGCAGGTCTTGCAGTGTACGCAGTTCTGCGAATTGATCTGCAGCCGCTGCGAACCATCATCGTTCTCGACAAACTCATACACCCCGGCAGGGCAGTAACGCTGTTCGGGGCCGGCGAATTTCGCCAGATTGTTATTGACCGGGACCGACGCATCCTTGAGCGTCAGGTGAATCGGTTGATTCTCCTCGTGGTTCGTGTTCGAGATGAAGACGGAGGACAGGCGATCAAAGGTCAGTTTGCCATCCGGTTTGGGGTATTCGATCGGCGTGCATTCCGAGGCTGGGCGCAGGCACTCATGATCGGTGTGCGTTACATGCATCGTCCAGGGAGCCTTGCCGCGGAACACCACCTGGTCGATGCCGACCAGCAGCGTCCCCATCCACAAGCCCTTGCTCATCTCGGCCTTGAAGTTGCGGGCCTTGTAGAGTTCTTCATGCAGCCATGAATTCTTGAAACTGTCCGGATAACTGCTCAGCAGATCGGAGGTGCGTCCTGCGCCAACTGCCTCGAAGGCGGCCTCGGCGGCCAATGCTCCGGTTTTGATGGCTGCATGGCTGCCCTTGATCCGCGATGCGTTCAGGAATCCTGCGTCACAACCGATCAGCGCGCCGCCCGGGAACACCACTTCGGGCAGGGCGTTCAGGCCACCTGCGGTGATTGCCCTCGCACCATAGGCGATCCGCTTGCCGCCCTCAAAGAACCTCCGGATCTGCGGATGTGTCTTGTAACGCTGGAATTCTTCGTAAGGAGACAGGTAGGGGTTTGTATAGGAAAGCCCCACCACATAGCCGACTGCGACCTGATTGTTCTCCAGGTGATACAGGAAGGAGCCGCCGTAGGTTTTGCTGTCTAGCGGCCAGCCCGCGGTATGCACGACCAGACCCGGTTGGTGCTTGGCCGGATCGATTTCCCATAGTTCCTTCAGACCGATGCCATAGCTTTGTGGATCGCGCCCCTTGTCAAGATCGAAGCGGGCGATCAGCTGCTTGCCCAGGTGGCCGCGCGCACCTTCGGCGAACAGTGTGTACTTCGCATGCAGTTCCATGCCGGGCTGGAAATTCTCGGTCGGTTCTCCGTCGCGACCAACGCCCATGTTGCCTGTGGCGACGCCCTTGACTGAGCCGTCTTCATTGAACAGGATCTCGGCGGCTGCGAATCCAGGATAAATTTCGACACCCAGGGCCTCGGCCTGCTGACCGAGCCAGCGCACAACATTGCCCAGGCTGATCACATAGTTGCCATGGTTTTTGAAGCAGCCAGGCAGCATCCATTCCGGGATCCGGGTGGCACCGGTCTGGCTCAGGATCAGGAAGCGGTCTTCGCTGACCGGGGTGTTCAGTGGGGCGCCCTGTTCTTTCCAGTCAGGGATCAGTTCATTGAGCGCAATCGGGTCCATGACCGCGCCGGAGAGGATATGGGCCCCGATCTCGGAGCCTTTCTCGAGGATGCAGACCCCGATTTCGCTGCCGTTCTTGGCAGCCAGTTGCTTCAGGCGGATCGCCGCAGCCAGGCCGGCAGGCCCGCCTCCTACGATGACGACGTCGTATTCCATTGAATCGCGCTGCACGTCTTGCATGACTGTTCCTTTCTTCTCGAGCTAGCCGATTTTCCTTGAAAGCTGCCCGATGGTGCAAACCGGGTGTTTCGGGGGGCGCTGCTATGCGATCATCGGCTGAACATTGCATGATGTTCTGAACCTGAAGGGATTCGACACAATGAGTATGAATTTCAGTCTTGATGGCAAGGTGGCTCTGGTGACTGGCGCCTCCAGTGGTCTTGGAAACCGCTTTGCCCGGGTGTTGGCGCAAAACGGTGCGAAGGTGGTGCTGGCTGCCCGGCGGCTGGAGCGTCTGGAGCAGATCTGCGGCGAGATTGTCGATGCCGGAGGGCAGGCCGTGGCTGTGGCGATGGATGTGACTGACCCGAAAAGCATTGCTGCTGCGGTCCAGAGTGCCCAGGAGCAGGTAGGCGAAATTGACATTCTCGTGAACAATTCCGGCGTCAGCACGACGCAACGCTTGCTGGATGTGACGCCTGCCGACTACGACTTTGTGTTCGACACGAATACGCGCGGTGCTTTTTTTGTCGCACAGGAAGTTGCCCGGGGGATGGTTGCGCGCAATCGCGCGGCACAAGGGGAGGCCGTCGGGCGTCAGGCGCGGATCATCAACATTGCATCGATGGCCGGCCTGAAGGTGCTCTCGCAGATCGGCGTCTATTGCATGAGCAAGGCGGCCGTGGTTCAGATGACCAAGGCGATGGCCCTTGAGTGGGGGCGCTTCAACATCAACGTCAACGCGATCTGCCCCGGTTACATCGAAACTGAGATCAATCAGCAACACTGGGAGACGGAGGCCGGTCAGCGGCTGATTCAGATGTTGCCGCGTAAGCGGGTTGGCAAGCCCGAAGATCTGGACGGCGTGCTGCTGATGCTGGCCCATGATCAATCCCGTTTTATCAATGGGGCGATCATCGCGGCTGATGACGGCTTCGGCCTTTGATCATGGGCAGCCCGTCTGCCAGCAATGCCAGATTACTCGCGGCTGACTTCGAGCTTGCGGCGGTTCCGGATGATTTCTACGACGATCCTTACCGGTACTTCGCGGCCCTGACCGAGCATGAGCCGGTGCGGGTGCTGCGTGACGGCAGCCTGCTGCTCACCGGCTACGCCGATGTCGTTGCGATGTATCGCAATCCGCAGGCGAGTTCAGACAAGACCGTTGAATTCCGACCCAAGTTCGGCGAGACGCCGCTGTACGAGCACCATACGACCAGTCTTGTATTCAATGACCCGCCTCGCCACACGCGGGTACGTCGTCTGCTGATGGGTGTGGTCAATCAGCGCGCGATCGCTCGGATGGAGGCTGGCGTCATCGCGCTGGTCGATGGTCTGCTTGACGAGCTTTCGGAAAAGATGAGCCGGCAGGGTCAGGTTGATCTGATCGATGATTTCGCGAGTCTCATTCCGGTCGAAGTGATCGGCAACATGCTGGCGATTCCCCACGCCGACCGAGGTCCGTTGCGTGGCTGGTCGCTGGCCATTCTTGGTGCCCTTGAGCCTGCGCCTTCGCTGCAAGTGCTTGAGCGAGGCAATACCGCAGTGACCGAGTTCAAGGCTTATCTGAAGGCGCTGATTGCTGATCGGCGCGCAGCACCGCTTGATCCGGACATTGACATGCTGACCCGGTTGATTCAGGGCGAGACAGATGGCGAACATCTGAATGAGCTTGAGTTGATCCACAACTGCATCTTTCTTCTCAACGCGGGGCATGAGACAACGACCAACCTGATCGGCAATGGACTGCATGCACTGATGCGTTTTCCCGAGCAGCTGAATCGGGTTCTTGAAGATCCTTCGTTGGTTCCGGGGGCTGTCGAGGAGATGCTGCGCTTCGAAAGCCCGATCCAGCTGAACAACCGCAGGCTTGTCCAGGAATCGGAAGTGGGCGGCCGCAGTTTTCCAGCCGGCACGCTGATCAATCTGTCGATCGCTGCGGCGAACCGGGATCCGGCCCAGTTTCCGGATCCGCACCGCTTCGATGTCGCTCGCAAGCCCAACCGTCATGTCGCCTTTGGGCAGGGCGACCATGCTTGTGTCGGCATGAATGTAGCGCGGATGGAAGGACGTATCGCGATCGGGCGTTTTCTGGCCAGATTCCCTGATCTGACACCCGTTGGTGAGCCCATCCGCGACCGCCGGGTCCGTTTTCGCGGCTTTACTCAGTTGCCAGTGCGCATCGCCTGAGAGCAGGCCGCGCGCCGACGGTTTTTGTCAGCATTGAGCAAGCTTGCCGGCTCTATGCTGGGCGCATTCATACGTTTGAGGTGCGCGGCTTTCCAGCCGCACCAGGGAACTGACAGTGCGCCGTTTCGTGATGCTGGTCTTATTGGCTGCCGTGATTGGCGCTGGTGGCTATTTCTACAAGAAATTCGAACAACCGTCGTCCGGAGCAGTTGGTGCGAAGTCCAATGCCGGAGGCTCCGCAAAAGGGCCTCGTCGAGAGCTTGGCCCGGTTCCGGTCGTCACAGCCGGAGTCGTTCGTCAGGACCTTCCGGTTGTGTACTCCTCGATCGGGCGTGCCGAGGCACCGCAGACGGTCGCCCTGCGCTCCCGGGTCGATGGCGTTATCCAGGCTGTGCGATTCACGCCCGGGCAGCCGGTTCGAAAAGGCGATTTGCTGGTCGAACTTGATTCACGCCAGATTCAAGCGCAACTGAACCAGGCCAAAGGCAACCTGGCTCGCGATCAGGCCAATCTGGTCAAGACCAGAGCAGATCTGGCGCGTTACACCGATCTGGCTGCACGAAAATTCGTCGCCGCATCGGCTGTCGATGCCTACAAGGCGGCCGTCCAGGCCGCTGAAGCCACTGTTGATTTCGACCGCGCTGGTGTCGAGTATGCGCAGGTGCAACTGGAACACACCAAGATCAGGGCGCCGATGGATGGTGTCATCGGTGCGTTACAGGTGTTTCCGGGCAGCAATGTAAAGGCTAACGACACGCTGATTGTGACGGTCAATCAACTTCGACCGATCTACGTGAATTTTTCGGTTCCTCAGGCGCAGTTGCCGGGATTGCGTGAGCTGGCTGCCAAGGGCCCGGTCGAGATTTCCGCAGTGGCCAAGGATTCGGATCAGCAGTCACGTTCCGGCAAGCTGATCTTTATTGATAACGCGATTGACGCGAGCACCGGCACCATCACGATCAAGGCTCAGTTTGACAATGCCGATCTGGGCTGGACCCCTGGCCAATTCGTGAATGTCAGTCTTGTCAGCAAAGTGATCAGCGATGCGCTGACTGCTCCGGTCGAAGCTGTGCAGATGGGACCGAGCGGAAACTTTGTGTTTGTCGTCAGCGAGGGCAAGGCACAGATGCGTCCTATCAAGTCCTTCGTCATTGCTGGCAACCATGTGGTGCTGGGCGACGAATTCAGACCAGGTGAAAAACTCGTGATTGACGGCCAGATGCGGCTGACCCCGGGGGCGGCTGTCCGCGAGCGTCAGTCAGCCGCGTCGAGTCCGCAGCCGGGGCCGGGCGGAAAATCCGTCAAGCCAGCGCTTGGAGCTGAGGGTAAGTCCCGATCCTCGCAGCGCGCTGACGGAGCACGCACCGGCAAGGACCCGGGATGAGCCTGTCTACCCTGTGCATTCGTCGTCCGGTGATGACGACGATTCTGATGGTTGCATCGTTGATCTTCGGTGCGGTTGCGTATGTCTCATTGCCGGTCAGCGAACTGCCGAATGTCGATTTTCCGACCATTCAGGTGACAGCCAATCTGCCAGGCGGCTCGCCCGAGACGATGGCCGCATCAGTGGCAACCCCGCTGGAAGGGCAGTTCTCGACAATCGCCGGCATCTCGAGCATGACTTCGGTCAGTGCTTTCGGCCTGACCCAGATCACGATTCAGTTCGATCTGAAGCGCGATATCGATGCCGCTGCGCAGGATGTCCAGTCAGCAATTGCAGCAGCAGCCAGACGCTTACCTCCGGACTTACCCACGCCCCCAACGCTGCGCAAGGTCAATCCGGCTGACTTCCCGGTGTTTTACATCGCACTGAGTTCGTCCACGTTGCCGACCTATCAGGTGGCTGAGTATGCAGAGACGCGGCTGGCCCAGCAGTTATCGACCGTCAGTGGTGTGGCTCAGGTCCTGGTCTACGGGTCGCAGAAATACGCAGTGCGGATCAGGGTCGATCCAGAGCGGCTGGCCCAGATGGGCATCGGGCTGGACGAAGTGCAGGCCGCACTGTCACAAGGCAATGTAAACAAGCCCACAGGATCCATGGACGGGCCGGTGCAGAATCTGGCCGTTCGCACCGATGGGCAGTTGCGCAGTGCGGCTCAGTTCGGGCCGTTGACCGTTGTCTATCGCAATGGCGCACCGGTGCGTCTGTCCGAGATCGGTGTGATTGAGGACAGTGTTGAGAACGCCCGCGTCGGTGGCTGGTACAACGGCGAGCGTGCGATCGTCCTGGCGATTCAACGTCAGCCTGGCACCAATGCCATCGAGACCGTCCAGGCGATCAAGCGTCTGCTGCCGGCGTTTCGCGAGAAATTGCCCGAACCGGTGAAGATCTCGACGCTCTACGATCGCAGTGAATCCATCGAAGAAGGCATTGAGGAAGTCAAGTTCACGCTCGGGCTGGCCGGCGTGCTCGTTGTGCTCGTGATTTTTCTGTTCTTGCGCAATCTGTCGGCCACCGTGATCCCATCGATCGCATTGCCGATGTCGGTCGGGATCACCTTCGGAGTCATGTATTTCTTCGGCTTCAGCATCGACAACCTGTCGCTGCTTGCGCTGACACTGTCGGTCGGATTCGTGGTCGACGACGCGATTGTTGTGCTTGAGAACATCGTGCGCCATATGGAGATGGGCGAAAAGCCATTCGAGGCCGCGCTCAAGGGGGCCAAAGAGATCGGATTCACAGTCATTTCGATGACGCTTGCCTTGGTGGCGGTGTTCATTCCCGTG
>JAURMJ010000059.1 GCA_030830765.1 Quisquiliibacterium sp. | reverse complement strand
TACGAAATCATTGCCGGAGAAAGACGCTTTCGTGCTGCTCAGCAGGCCGGCCTCACCGAACTGCCGGTCGTCATTCGGAATGTTCCCGACGAACAGGCGCTGGCGCTGGCCCTGATCGAAAATATTCAACGGGAAGATCTCAACCCGCTTGAGCAGGCGCAGGCAGTTAAGCGCCTGATCGACGAGTTTAATTATTCCCATGAACAGGCGGCTGAGGCGATCGGCCGTTCGCGCAGTGCAACCTCCAACCTGCTACGGCTGCTCAATCTGGCTGAACCGGTGCAGACCATGCTGCTCGCCGGAGATCTGGATATGGGTCATGCCCGTGCCTTGCTGGCTCTGGATCGGGCCGGTCAGATCATGTTGGCCAATCAGGTCGTCCAACGACGCTTATCGGTTCGTGAAACCGAAAAGCTTGTCGCGCGCCAGCTCGCCGGTGAAGACGGTCGCGGGGCAGGCACGACTCGGCGTGGGGTCAGCGCTGATCGCGACGTTGCGCGCCTGCAGGAACGACTCTCCGATACGCTGGGCACGACCGTCACTCTGAAGCAGTCTGCGCGCGGCAAAGGTCAGATGGTCATTGAATTTTCCAGCCCCGACCAGTTTGATGGATTGCTGCAAAAACTCGGGTTGTCCCTGCTCCTGGACTGAAAATAGGGGCGGATCACCGGCTGCTCCGGTGATGTTGCGACGCAACGAAAATCACGGATTCTTTACGTTTTACACCAGCCCTTAACTTGACCACTGTCAGGAAATGCTAAATAATCGCGTTCTTTGCCCGACGCTCCTCTTGCGAAGCCAAAGATGTTTGTAGCCGTCGGTTTGCAGTGCGCCGCTGTCATTCTGTTTTCAGTTCTGACACTCGTCGTCTCAGACCTTCATTGCGCGACATCTGCCTTGCTTGGCGGTGCGGCGGCGGCAGTGCCGAACGGCTTGTTTGCCTTGAGGCTGTTTGCCCAAAGAGGACGCCACCCGGATTCTTACCCGGCCGTTTTCCTCGTGGGTGAATTCCTCAAGATCGGTCTCACAGCGGGGCTTCTCGCCTGGATCGTTCACAGTCAAGACGTTCACTGGCTCTCGCTATTACTCGGTCTGATTGTTGCGCTCAAGGCGCCTCTGCTCGCGTTGCTGCTTGTCAGAGATGCTCCGCGCGACTGGCCTGAGTACGAAGGCGAGTAAGGTCAAGCGCGGCGTTTCCTACCAAGAGTGTTGGGGCGTGCGCGTGTAGTTAGGGAAGTCGCTGGATGCTCGACCGACGAGCCTCCTGCGGCACGGTTAAAACGTCTTTGACGCGTACGGAAGCGAAACGAGAGAACGACCGCATCATGGCAGCCGGATCACACGCACCTACCGCCTCCGAATACATTGTTCACCATCTGACCCACCTGAACTCCTCGGGGCAGGCTCAGAAGAACATTGTTGACTTCACCATCTTCAACGTCGACACGCTGACGTATTCGATCCTGCTCGCAGTGCTCGCCGGTTGGATTCTCCGTTCGGCGGCCAAGCGGGTTACCTCCGGCGTTCCGGGGCGCTTCGTCGGCGGGATTGAGTCACTTGTCGAGTTTGTTCATGAGCAGGCGCGCTCGATTGTCCACGGAGATGTTCGTTACATCGCTCCGCTGGCGCTGACCGTCTTCATCTGGATCGTCTTCATGAATGCGATGGACCTGATCCCCGTTGATTTGCTTCCGCGGATCGGTGAAATGGTCGGCATCCACTACATGCGGGTCGTCCCCTCAGCAGATCTGAATGCCACGATGGCGATGTCAATCGTCGTGTTGTTCGCCTCGCTGTATTACGGAATCAAGATCAAGCGCCCGAGCGGATTCGCCCATGAGCTGATTGCCGCCCCGTTTGGAGACAAACTGATCCTGGCTCCGTTCAATCTGGCCTTGCAGCTGATCGAGTACGCCGCCAAGACAGTGTCACTCGCGATGCGACTGTTCGGAAACATGTTTGCCGGCGAACTCGTGTTCATGCTGATCGCGCTGCTGGGTGCGACGGCGACCTGGTGGGGCTTCGGGCTGCATTTCCTCACCGGCATTGGCTGGTCAATCTTCCACATCCTGATTGTCGTGCTCCAGGCGTTCATCTTCATGATGCTGACGCTTGTCTACATCGGTCAGGCGCATGAAGCCCACTAACACGGGCGAATGATTTCCCTGTTCGTTTATCAATCAATTTGTTTTTGTCAGTCAACTAAAGTTCTCTAACTAGGAGTCATCATGACCAACGTTGCTCTCGTTGCGATCGCTTGCGGTTTGATCATCGGCCTTGGCGCCCTGGGTGCCTGTATCGGTATCGGCAATATGGGTGGCAAGTACATCGAAGGCGCTGCCCGTCAACCTGAACTGATGGACAAGCTGCAGACCAAGATGTTCCTGCTCGCCGGTCTGATCGACGCAGCGTTCCTGATCGGTGTCGGTATCGCAATGATGTTCGCGTTCGCCAACCCCTTCCAGGGCTGAAAGTCCCCGACCAACCATTCCTGAAGGGGGCATGTCGTGAATCTGAACGCGACCCTACTCGCACAGATCGTCGTCTTTCTCGCGCTTTGGTGGTTTACCGCCAAGTTCGTATGGCCGCCGATCACCCAGGCGCTCGACGAGCGTAGCAAGCGTATTGCTGAAGGTCTGGCCGCAGCTGACAAGGCGCGGGCCGATCTGGCCGCGGCTGAACGCCGGGTGGCCGACGAGCTGAAAACTGCCCGTGAAGGTGCCGCAGAAATGCGTGCCGGGGCAGAGCGTCAGGGTGCTCAGCTTGTCGACGAAGCTCGTGCCGAAGCGGCAAGGATCATCGCAGACGCCAAGAAAGCTGCTGAAGAAGAAGCGGGTCTTGCAGCGCAGCGTGCCAAAGACCAGCTGCGTGAGCAGGTGGCCCAGTTAGCGGTGGTTGGTGCTGAGCGGATCTTGCGTCGGGAAATCGATGCAGCCGGTCACGCTGAACTGCTCGCCAATCTGAAAAACGAACTGCGCTAAGGGACCGAAGGCTATGGCCGAGACGCTCACCATCGCACGCCCTTACGCTGAAGCTGCGTTCAAGCTTGCTCAAGAACTTGGCGCGCTTCAGTCCTGGTCGGACGCTCTGGTTCGGATGTCTGCAGTTGCGTCAACCGAAGTCGCCAGTGACTTGATCGGAAATCCCAAGATCGACGCGACGCAGGTTGCAACGCTGATTGCTGACTGTTCAGGCACGTTGACCGCGGAGCAGCGAAATTTTGTCACGGTGCTTGCGCAGAACGAGCGCTTGGGCGTTCTGGCCGAGATTGCTGTGCAGTTTGAAGCGCTGCGAAACACCTTCGAAGGAATCGTTGACGCGAGAATCACCTCGGCGTTTCCGCTCTCGGAAGCTCAAACGGGCGAGATCATCGAGACGCTGCGTGGTAAGTACGGCGCTCAGGTCAAGGCCACTGTGAACGTGGATCCTGAGCTCATCGGCGGGGTCTCGATTCAGGTCGGCGACGAAGTCATGGACGCATCGGTGCGCGGCAAGCTCGCGCAACTCGCGGGTGTCTTCAGGGCATAAGGCCCTGAGCATCGGTGAGAACAATTTAGGGAATCAGGAGAGTCTCATGCAGCTCAATCCCGCTGAAATCAGCGAACTGCTCAAGAGCAAGATTCAGAATCTTGAGGTGTCTGCGGACACCCGCAACCAGGGCACCGTCGTGTCCGTCACAGACGGCATCTGCCGCATTCATGGCCTTTCGGACGTGATGCAGGGCGAGATGATCGAGTTCCCGGGTGACACCTTCGGGCTGGCGCTCAATCTTGAGCGTGACTCCGTCGGCGCCGTGGTGCTTGGCGAATACGAGCACATTTCCGAAGGGATGACCGTCAAGGCCACCGGCCGGATTCTCGAGGTCCCGGTTGGTCCCGAGCTGATCGGTCGCGTCGTCAATTCACTCGGCCAGCCAATCGATGGGAAAGGCGCGATCAACGCCAAAATGACTGACGTCATCGAGAAGGTTGCACCGGGTGTGATCGCGCGTCAGTCGGTTTCCCAGCCGGTTCAGACCGGTCTGAAGTCAATCGACTCGATGGTTCCGGTTGGCCGCGGTCAGCGTGAGCTGATCATTGGTGACCGTCAGACGGGTAAAACTGCCGTCGCCATCGACACGATCATCAGCCAGAAAGGCAAGGACCTCATCTGCGTCTATGTCGCTGTTGGTCAGAAAGCCTCCACGATCGCGAACGTCGTGCGCAAGCTTGAAGAGTACGGTGCCATGGAGTACACGATCATCGTGGCGGCCACGGCCTCGGATTCGGCCGCGATGCAGTACATCGCGCCGTATTCCGGTTGCACGATGGGCGAGTACTTTCGTGATCGCGGCCAAGACGCCCTGATCATTTATGATGACCTGACCAAGCAGGCTTGGGCCTATCGTCAGGTTTCGCTGTTGCTGCGCCGCCCGCCCGGTCGTGAAGCCTACCCAGGTGACGTGTTCTATCTCCACTCGCGTCTGCTTGAGCGCGCCGCCCGCGTCAATCCTGAGTATGTCGAGAAGTTCACGAACGGCGAAGTCAAAGGTAAGACCGGTTCGCTGACCGCCCTGCCGATCATCGAGACCCAGGCTGGCGACGTGTCCGCGTTTGTTCCGACCAACGTGATCTCGATTACCGATGGTCAGATCTTCCTTGAGACCGATCTGTTCAACGCCGGTATCCGTCCCGCCATCAATGCCGGCGTCTCGGTGTCGCGAGTCGGTGGCGCTGCACAGACCGACATCATCAAGAAGCTCGGTGGTGGTGTGCGACTCGCCCTGGCGCAGTATCGCGAACTTGCTGCATTTGCCCAGTTTGCGTCCGACCTTGACGACGCAACCCGTAAGCAGCTCGAGCGTGGCCGTCTGGTGACCGAACTGATGAAGCAGCCGCAGTACCAGCCGCTTCAGGTCTGGGAAATGGCGATGACGCTGTTCGCGGTGAACAACGGTTACTTTGACGACATCGAAGTCGCCAAGGCCCTGGCCGCCGAGCGTGCTCTGCGTGAGTTTGCCAAGAGCAAGTACGCAAGCCTGGTCGAGGGCATCGATCGCGACAAGAAGTTCAGCAAGGAAGTCGAAGCCCAGTTGCACGACTGCCTGAAGGACTTCAAAAAATCGGGCGCCTACTGAGCCCTCGCCAGCGAACGGCCGTGTCTTGCGACACGGCCAGACTGGCAAGTAGCCAAGTCCTAAGGAGCCGACATGCCGGGCAGTAAAGAGATCCGGACCAAGATCAAGAGCGTCCAGAACACTCGAAAGATCACTAAGGCGATGGAGATGGTCGCCGCATCCAAAATGCGCAAGGCGCAGGACCGGATGCGCCGTGCCCGTCCCTATGCCGACAAGGTACGCAATATTGCTGCGCATCTGGCGCAGGCCAACCCCGAGTACCGCCATCCGTTCCTCGTTCCGCGCGATGAGCACAAGGCGGCCGGTCTGATCGTTGTCACGACTGACAAGGGTCTTTGCGGTGGCCTGAATACCAATGTGCTGCGCGCCGTCACGAACAAACTGCGCGAACTGCGCGGGGCCAATGTCGAAGTGCGGGCGACCGCAATTGGCAACAAAGGCTTCGGTTTCATGAACCGAATCGGCGCCAAAGTCGTGTCGCATTTGGTTCAGCTCGGCGATACGCCGCACCTGGAAAAGCTGATCGGGCCGATCAAGGTTCAGCTGGACGCCTACGCGGCCGGCGAGATCGACGTGGTGTACATGGCGTACACCCGCTTCATCAATACGATGAAGCAGGAGCCGGTCATCGAACAGCTGCTCCCGCTGTCCCCGGAGCGGCTCGCCGAGGACAGCCGAGAGTATTCCTGGGATTACCTGTATGAGCCGGACGCTCAAAGCGTGCTCGATGAATTGCTCCTGCGCTACATCGAGGCGCTGGTTTACCAGGCGGTTGCAGAAAACATGGCTTCCGAGCAAAGCGCCCGGATGGTCGCTATGAAGGCAGCCTCTGACAACGCGAAGAAAGTGATCGAGGATCTGCAGTTGACGTACAACAAGGCACGTCAGGCTGCGATCACGAAGGAACTGTCTGAAATCGTCGGTGGAGCCGCCGCCGTTTGAACGCGCGGGTTTCTCCAACAGACAAAGAATCAAGAACTGAGGATACGAACATGGCACAAGGTCAAATCGTTCAGTGTATCGGCGCGGTGGTCGACATCCAGTTTCCCCGTGAAGCGATGCCCAAGGTGTATGACGCGCTCGTACTCGACGACACCGGCAGCTCACTGGCAGAAGCTGGTCTCACTTTCGAAGTCCAGCAACAGCTGGGTGACGGCGTTGTCCGCACCATTGCAATGGGCTCTTCCGACGGCCTGCGCCGCGGCATGAATGTGCGTGCAACGGGCGCAAACATCCAGGTGCCGGTTGGCCCTGGTGTGCTCGGCCGCGTGATGGACGTGCTCGGTCGCCCGATCGACGAGCGTGGTCCGATCCAGGCAACCGAAACCCGCGGAATCCACCAGCCGGCACCGAAGTTCGACGAGCTTTCGCCGTCCGTGGAGCTGCTGGAAACCGGCATCAAGGTGATCGACCTGATCTGCCCGTTCGCCAAGGGCGGCAAGGTGGGTCTGTTCGGTGGTGCCGG
>JAURMJ010000058.1 GCA_030830765.1 Quisquiliibacterium sp. | reverse complement strand
GGATATGGGTGCGGGCCGGCAACGGTTCCGATGATGTAGAAGGTGTTTTCGACATTGGTGACCCAGTCGCGCATTGCCTCATTGAGCGCATCCTTGAGAGTCTTGGAGCCGGACTCAACCGGCACGACCTCGGCACCGAGCAGTTTCATGCGGTACACGTTCTGCGCCTGGCGCACCACGTCCTCTGACCCCATGTAAACAACGCACTGCATCCCGAAGCGGGCTGCGACCGTCGCACTGGCCACGCCATGCTGACCGGCACCGGTCTCGGCGATCACACGCGGCTTACCCATCCGCTTGGCCAGCAGCGCCTGGCCGATCGTGTTGTTGATCTTATGGGCACCGGTATGGTTCAGGTCTTCGCGCTTGAAGTAGATCTGCGCACCCCCAAGCATCTCGGACCAGCGTTTGGCATGGTAAATCGGGGTCGGCCGCCCGACAAAATGCGTCAGTTCGCTGTTGAACTCGGCGATAAAGGCCGGGTCATTGCGGTAGTGCTCATAGGCACCGCGCAATTCATCCAGGGCATGAATCAGGGTCTCGGAGACAAAAATTCCACCGTAGGGACCGAAATGGCCCTGGGCATCGGGTAGGTCGTAGGGTTTCATTGCTCGGGTCATGCTCCGCGGGCGTTCGCCCCTGCATCGGCCTCAATGACAGCGGCAACAAACCGCTCCATCTTGGCCTTGTCTTTGATTCGCGCATCGGCACCCTGGATGCCACTCGATACATCGACCGCCATTGGCTTCACAGCCAAGATTGCAGCCCCGACCGACTCGGCATCCAGACCGCCGGACAATACCAGCGGCATGCTGCGTTGCGCGGGAATCCAGCTCCAGTCAAAGCCCTTTCCGCTTCCACCGAAACCATCGCTGAACGAGTCCAGCAACAAGGCTTCGGCTCGTTCATAACGCGTCAGCGATTCTAGCAAATCACCCGATCCACGCATTCGAACGGCACGCCAGAAAACAAGGTCTTTCGGCGTTGACGCATGGCATTGCTCAGGGGTCTCATCACCATGGAACTGCAGCACATCCAGCCCGACTTCATCGGCCGTCGCAACCACCCGGGCAGCCGTTTCGTTAACGAACAGCCCGACCGCGCTGACATACGACGGCAACCGACGCCGCAGCGCGCGAGCCTGCTCGGGTGTCAGCACCCGCGGACTTTTCGGGTAAAAGACAAAGCCCAGCGCGTCAACCCCCAGCGCGACAGCAGTGTCAACATCCTCGGGCCTGACCAGCCCGCAAAACTTGATTCGAGTTCTCATTGTTTCATTGCGCCAACGGCACGACCGCCGGTGGCCAGGTTGCAAGGCCATATCTGGCCGGATATTCGACCCCGTTCAGATACAGCCCCTGAGCAGCATAGGTCGGTGCAGCAAGCTTACGATCGCGCTGGCGCAGCAACTGAGCCGTCCAGGAAACAGGCCGCCGCCCCATTCCGATCCAGACGAGCGCGCCGACGATATTCCTGACCATATGATGCAGGAACGCGTTCGCCTGCAGATCGATCACCACCAACGGACCGTGCTCACGAATCTGCAGGCTCTCCATGGACCGCACCGGGGAACGCGCCTGACATTGAGAAGAGCGGAAGGCAGAGAAATCATGCTCGCCGATCAGCGCGGCAGCGGCCTCGCGCATCGCATCCGGATTCAGTGGTCGAAAGCTCCATCCGGTGCGGTTCTCATAAAGGGGATGACGATGCTCACCGCGGTAGATCAGGTAACTGTAGGCCCGCCGCAAAGCCCCGAACCGTGCGTGGAAATCATCATCGACCCGCGCGCAGGCCTGCACTGCAACGCCGGCAGGCAGCAGCGCATTCGTGCCGCGAACCCAGGCCGAATCAGGCCGCTGCACCTCGGTATCGAAATGCACGATCTGGCTGACTGCATGCACGCCGGCATCAGTCCTGCCGGCGCAGATTGTGGCAACCCGGTGCCCTGCGATTGAGGAAAGTGCCGCCTCCAGCAGATCCTGGACTGCCTGCCCGGATGGCTGGGTCTGCCAGCCATGAAAGGGGCTGCCGTCATAGGCAATGGTCAGAGCAATGCGCATTGCGGGCAGGCGCAAAGAAAAACGGGGAAGCCTGGCCTCCCCGCAATGAATAGTTCAGCGAGAGACGAATCTGCAGCGTTCAACCCAGCTTCCCGAGCAGTTGCTGTGCCTTGGCTTTCTGTTCGTCGGAGCCAGCGCGCATCACCTCGTTGAGCAGGTCACGGGCGCCCTCAGCATCACCGATCTCCTGGTAGGCCGAAGCCAGCTCCAGCTTGGTCTCAAACTCTTCGGCAGTCACCGACCCCGCACTACTGACCGGCGGCTGCTCGAGTTCAAGACTGATCGACGAAAAATCAAAGTTCGCGGCCGGCGACTGCTCAGCTGCCAGTGACGCAGGCCTGGGCGCCTGGTCGGCATCCGGCAATTCGAGGCTGAGTTCGCCAAAGCCCGCGGAAGGCGCTGCTTGACCGAGGGGCTGCGAGGCATCAGACGGCGTCGCGCCCGTGGGCAGATCCAGTGACGGCAGATCGAAACGCCCGTCCACGGCCTGTTCCAGTGCACTG
>JAURMJ010000057.1 GCA_030830765.1 Quisquiliibacterium sp. | reverse complement strand
TGAAGGAGCTCGGATCTGGCGCCCAGGGCGATACGGTGTTCGCCGTTCAGGTGCGTGACCCGGTTCAGTCGCTGGCACGCTTCTCAGGGCCGGTGATCGGCGCGATCAACGGTGCTGCCATTACCGGTGGTTTTGAGCTCGCCTTGGCCTGCGATGTGTTGCTGGCCTCGACGCAGGCGCGCTTCGCAGATACCCATGCGCGCGTCGGCGTGATGCCAGGCTGGGGCCTGTCTCAAAAACTCAGCCGCGCAATCGGGATCAGCCGAGCCAAGGAGTTGTCACTGACTGGTAATTTTCTCTCGGCGCAGCAGGCCTGCGACTGGGGCCTGGTCAACCGGGTCGTCGAACCGGCCGAACTGCTTGCGCAGGCGCGCGCCCTGGCGTTGGACATGCTGTCGGTCATTCCGCGAATGCTGGTCGATTACAAGCGTCTGATCGATGACGGTTTCGCCGCCTCGCTCGAGGCGGGTTTGCAAATCGAAGGTGACCGTTCTCGCCAGGCCAATGCCGCTGTGCGTGCCGATCAGATCGAGAGCCTGCGGCAGGCGGTTCGGGATCGGGGACGTGACCAGACCCGCTGATCATGGCAACCAATCGGCAACGTCGGCACAGGCTCGCGACAGACAACTGCAGGCTTGATTCGGTGCAATGAAAAGCACTTGCTAAAGTTCGGACTTTCCGAACCAGGAAGATCCGTGAACACCGATGATTTGCGTTTTCTGATTCCCTATGCGGACGAAGTGATCGTTATCCTGATCGTCCTGCTTAGCGCGATTGTTCTGTCCCGGGTGCTGCGTCAGCTGATTGAGCGGCAAAATCAAGCCAGCCGATTGGGACACAAGATGGTCAGCCGTCTGCACGGGGTGCGGCGCTGGACGATCGCCACCGTCGCCCTGTTGTTCCTACTGGAGGCTGTCGGCGGCTTTCATAGTGCCTGGGCTCTGCTGTCGACCTCCATCGCGGCCCTGGCGTTGGGTTTCGTTGCTGCCTGGAGCGTGCTGAGTAATGCAACGGCGGCACTTCTGGTCATGATTTTTCGCCCTTACCGGCTCGGTGATCATGTTGAACTGGTTGAACCCAATGGCCACGCGATCGGCGGTCGCGTGATCGAGATGAATCTGATGTTCACGACTTTGACCGTCGAGCAGTCCGCCGCGGGGCCGCAGAAAGCTGCCGCGGCAATCGATGTATCGGTGATGGCTGCTTCCACTCAGACCGCCGCGACGCATGCGCCAGGAGCATCGCCGTCAGCCGCTGATGCTGATCCTGGCGGCCAGGGTCAGGTGGTCTTGCGCATCCCGAATAATCTTTTCTTTCAGAGGGTTCTGCGCACGCATTCAAGCCATCCCAGAGACAGCCGGGAAGCTTTCTCTTTGCACGATAAGCACTGAAGTCGGCGGCGCCTGGCGAGTTCACCGCTCAAGTTTTTCCTGCATCTGCAGTCGGCGGGTCTGCAAGGAGTCCGGGTTGATGCCGCAAAGTGGATCAGGCGTGCATCACCCGCTCCCAGAGTGTCTGGACATCGGAGCGCGGCCCCGCAACCTGCTGCGGGTCGACGCGCGCGTAGCGTGTCTCGTTCAGGCGAACTGCATGCTGCATGCTGCGGAAGGTCCGGTAGGCATCGGAGACACGTTCGGCCAGTGCCGGATCGATCAGGCCGGCTGCGCCGGCCAGCTTAAGCAATGCGATGTTTCCAACGTTGTCCATCAGCTGCGGATGGTCATGGGAGTGCGCCAGGATCAGCGTCTGCACAATGAATTCGATGTCGACCATGCCGCCGGAATCATGTTTCAGATCGAACAGATCCCCGTGGTTCGGGTGGCCCGCGTGCATACGTTTTCGCATCGCTACGACCTCGCGGCGCAGCTCAACCAGATCTCGTTTTCGTGACAGGATCTGACGGCGCTCCTGTTCGAAGGCTTCGCCGATCTGCGGGTCGCCGGCTGCAAAGCGGGCGCGCGTCAGTGCTTGATGTTCCCAGACCCAGGCTGACTCCCGCTGGTAGCTTCTGAATCCGTCCAGGCTGGAGACGACCAGTCCGGCGTCGCCGTTGGGGCGCAGACGCAGATCGACTTCAAATAATTGGCCGGCCGCAGTGCGTGTCGACAGCCAGGTGCCCAGGCGCTGCGCCAGTTGCGAGTAAGCGACCTGCGCGTTTTCGTCGTCGTCCTGGTACAGGTAAACAAGATCCAGATCGGATGCATAGCCCAGCTCCTTGCCACCGAGCCGGCCATAGGCGATCACTGCAAAACGCGGCTTGTCGCGATGACGCTTGCGGACCAACGGCCAGACCTCGTCAAGGCAGACCGACAGCACGCGATCGGCCAGTTCGCTCAAATGGTCTGAGATGCGTTCCACCGAGTGCAGACCCTCCAGATCCTGTGCGAGCAAGCGGAAGACCTGTGCATGATGAGCTTCACGCAGCATGTCCATGCGCTGCTCGATGTCGGGCTGTCCGTCCATCAGGGCGAGGGAAAGGTTGTTACGTACCCCGGCCTCCCAGGCCGGATAGTCGGTCGATGTAAACAACTGGCCATCAAGAAGTTCATCGAGCAGGATCGGATGGTGCGTCAGGTACTCAGATGCCCATTTGGCACGGCCAAGCAGTTTGGTCACCCGCTGCTGGGCGAGCGGAAATTCGGAGAGCAGTGCAATGTAGGCCGGCCGGCCGATCACCGTTTCAAGAAGATCGATCAGACGCGTCTGCGCAGCCTCATCATCACGGTCAGCCAGAGCGCGCGTCAGCACGGTTTCAAGAGCGGTTCGCGTTTCCTGCGAGGCGGCGCGGTAGCGTCCTGACTCACGCAGCCCTGCGATGCGCAGGCGCAGCGCCTCCGATGGTTCGGCGGTCTGCTGCGCCGGGGACATGCCTGCTGCAGCTTGCTCCGGGCTTTGCAGCAGTTCATCAAAGACAAGCTGGACTGCCTTTCGGGCTGTTTCGAGATGCTGCTCGAACTGCGGCAGATCCATGCCGAGCATCTTTGCGATCTGTTCGCGTTCGGCCGGGTCTTCGCCCAGCCGGTGGGTCTGGGCATCCTCGCGATACTGCAGCGCATGCTCGGCGCGGCGCAGCAGTGTGTAG
>JAURMJ010000006.1 GCA_030830765.1 Quisquiliibacterium sp. | reverse complement strand
GTGAGTCTCCGACCAGTGCCTCAAGTTGCCTGAGAACTTGTTCCTCGCGGAAATCTCCCTGAATGAACTCCACGTCTGCGACCGGCTCCATCGGCAGGATATCGAGCGCCAGGATACGTCCGCGCAGGCCACCGCCAGGCTTGGCCAGCCGTTCCCGCAGCACCTGAGACCAGGCTCCGGGCGCGGAGCCCAGATCCACGATCGTCATGCCTGGACGGATCAGCCGATCCTGCTCGTCGATTTCAATCAGCTTGTAGGCTGCGCGCGACCGATAATGGTGCTGCTGCGCGAGCTTCACGTAGGGATCGTTCAGGTGCCTGGCCAGCCAGGCTTTGTTGAGGCGTTTTTTTGACATCTTTTTCTTGCATCCGACGAATCGACATTATCCCGCGCGGCGTAAAATAACGTTATGAATGAATCCAATGAAACCAAGCCGGCCCCGGCGCTGACCCCGGCCGAGCGTAAGGCGTTACGCGCCCAGGCCCACCATCTCGACCCGGTCGTGATGATCGGCGAAGCCGGACTGAGCGACGCTGTGCTGGCTGAGGCCCGCCGGACCCTGGCCGCCCATACACTGATCAAGATCCGCGTCTTCGGTGATGACCGGGCATTGCGTCAGTCACTGATGCAGCAGCTTTGCGACGCGCTGGGGTGCGCGCCGGTTCAGATGATCGGCAAGCTGCTGGTCGTCTACCGCCCCCAGGATGACGAATCAGATGACCCCTCCTCGCTGGGTCTGCCCCTGAAGCGTCGGGGTGAACATCGTTCCAAAAAGGCACTCGGTGGCATCGTCGAATCAGGTCCGAGCCGCGCCAGAGCCCCGGCCAAACCTCGCGCCTCCACCAGGAGCACGCCTGCAGGCTCGGCCAGCAAGACGCGCACCAGTGCAGGCTCAGGCAAGTCACTTAGCCCCAAGACTGCGGGCAAACGCACCGATCTGTCCGGCGCCAAGAAAATCGCGCCAAAACGCGGGCAGGCATCTCCCAACACGCGGGGGCCAAGTCGCCTGCAGGGCAAGCCTGGCCCCAGGACCGGCGGCTCCCGTTCGCGTGGTCACGGTCGCAGCGACTGACCGATCAGTATCTGGACGCCCGTACATCAGCACGGGCAAGCAGCAGCGCTCGGCGGGATATCTCAGGAGACAGACTTCCTGAGGGAGGCCCCGCTGACTGCCTGTCTTCTGCGACTTACTCGTAGCGCACGTCAAGAATTTCGTATTCACGCACTCCGCCCGGCGCCTGCACTTCCGCAATATCGCCCGCGTACTTGCCGATCAGCGCACGCGCAATCGGACTGGATACCGAAATCAGCCCTGATTTGATGTCTGCTTCATCATCACCGACGATCTGATAAGTCACCTTGGACCCTGCTTCAAGATCTTCGAGGTCGACCGTCGCCGCAAAAACGACCCGACCTTCAGTCTGGAGCGATTTCGGGTCGATGACCTGCGCATTGGAAATCTTGGATTCGAGTTCAGCGATGCGTCCCTCAATGAAGCCCTGACGTTCGCGGGCTGCATCGTATTCGGCATTCTCGGAAAGATCGCCCTGGGCGCGCGCCTCCGCAATCGCGGTGATCACTGCAGGCCGCTCGACACTTTTCAAGCGCTGCAGTTCATCCTTGAGCAGCTGAGCACCGCGCAGCGTCAACGGTATTGTCGCCATTCGTATTCTCCGATCCTTATAGGGTTGTGAAGGCGTCGCCGTTCGCACGGCGACGCACCCGGCGCAGGCAACTCAGGCAGTCAGCGTGCCATGCAGCTCCTGCAGGCTGTAAACGTCAAGGTTGCGCAGATGTTTCATACCTTCGACCGCGGCACGCGCACCGGCCAGCGTTGTGTAAAAGGTGACTCGGTTGGCCAGGGCCGTGGTGCGAATCGACCGGGAATCGACGATCGCATTGCGGCGCTCATCGACCGTGTTGATCACCAACGCGACCTCCCCGTTCTTGAGCAGGTCAACGACATGCGGACGCCCTTCCTGCACCTTGTTGACAGCCGTCACCGGCAGGCCGTGTTCAGCAATCACTGCTGCGGTGCCCTTGGTGGCCACCAGGCTGAAACCGAGGCTGTGCAGGGCACGTGCGATTGGAACCATTCGTGTCCTGTCCGAATTCTTGACCGAGATGAATACGGTTCCGGACTCGGGCAGACTGACGCCGGCCGCAAGTTGCGATTTCACGAAGGCCTCACCAAACGAGTAACCGACCCCCATCACTTCGCCAGTCGACTTCATCTCGGGTCCGAGAATCGTATCCACGCCCGGGAACTTGACGAACGGAAAGACGGCTTCCTTGACAGAGAAGTATTTGGGCACGACTTCGTTGCCGACACCCTGATCGGATAACGAGCGGCCGGCCATGCACCGTGCAGCGATCTTGGCCAGTTGCAGCCCGGTGGCTTTCGAAACATAGGGCACCGTGCGCGATGCACGCGGGTTCACCTCGAGCACGTAGACGGTGCCTTCAGCGTTCGGGTCAGTCCCGTTGGTCTGGATCGCGAACTGCACGTTCATCAGACCGACGACCTTCAGCGAACGCGCCATCAGTTCGGTCTGCCGCTTAAGTTCAGCAACCATCGGTGAAGACAGCGAATACGGCGGCAGCGAACAGGCGGAATCGCCTGAGTGCACACCAGCCTGCTCAATGTGCTCCATCACGCCACCGATGAACACGCGCTCCCCATCGGAGAGACAGTCAACGTCGACTTCGATTGCGTCGTTCAGGAAGCGATCGAGCAGCACCGGGCTGTCGTTGCTGACCTTGACTGCCTCGCGCATGTAGCGCTCAAGGTCCCGCTGCTCATGGACGATCTCCATCGCACGCCCGCCAAGCACATAGCTGGGTCGAACCACCAACGGATAGCCGATTTCCTGGGCCAGCGCGATCGCCTCTGCCTCGGTACGGGCCGTGCGATTGGGCGGCTGCAGCAGGTTCAGCTTCATCAGCAGTTTCTGAAAGCGCTCACGGTCTTCAGCGATATCAATGCTTTCGGGACTGGTCCCGATGATCGGCACGCCGTTGGCTTCCAGGGACTTAGCCAGCTTGAGCGGTGTCTGACCACCGTACTGCACGATCACGCCGACCGGCTTTTCAAGGTCGACGATCTCAAGCACATCCTCCAGGGTCAGCGGCTCGAAGTAGAGTCGGTCGGAGGTGTCGTAGTCAGTGGAGACGGTCTCCGGGTTGCAGTTGACCATGATGGTCTCGTAGCCGTCCTCGCGCAGCGCGAAGGCAGCATGCACGCAACAGTAGTCGAACTCAATGCCCTGACCGATCCGGTTTGGTCCGCCCCCCAAGACGATGATCTTTTTGCGATCGGTCGGAGCCGCCTCGCATTCCTCCTCGTAGGTGGAATACAGGTAGGCAGTCGTGGTCGCGAACTCGGCAGCGCAGGTGTCTACACGCTTGTAGACCGGACGTATCGACATCTCGCGGCGCAGCTTGCGAATCTCAGCCTCGGTCGTGTCCAGCAGATAGGCAAGTCGGCTGTCCGAGAAGCCTTTCTTCTTGAGCCACAACAGCGTGTCGCGATCGATCTCGGCCGGCGTGCGTTTCTCAAGTGCCAGTTCGATGTCGACGATTTCCTTGATTTGTGTCAGGAACCACAGATCGATATGGGTCAGATCGTGCACTTCCTCAAGCGTCATGCCAGTGGCGAAGGCGTCGCCGACATACCAGATGCGCTCTGGACCAGGCTCGGCCAGTTCGATCTCGATGGTTTCGCGATCGACTGTTTTCTGCGTCAACCCGTCGACCCCGACCTCCAGGCCACGTAACGCCTTCTGGAACGACTCCTGGAAGGTACGACCGATTGCCATGACCTCGCCGACCGACTTCATCTGCGTGGTCAGGTGTGCATCGGCCTGCGGAAATTTCTCAAAAGCAAAGCGCGGAATCTTGGTGACGACATAGTCAATGCTTGGCTCGAACGAGGCCGGGGTAACCCCCCCAGTGATGTCGTTACGCAGTTCATCGAGCGTGTAGCCGACGGCCAGCTTGGCTGCGACCTTGGCGATCGGAAAGCCAGTAGCCTTTGAGGCCAGCGCCGACGAGCGCGACACGCGTGGATTCATTTCGATGACGATCATCCGACCGTCTTTGGGATTCAGCGAGAACTGCACATTGGAGCCACCGGTATCGACGCCGATTTCGCGAAGGATCGCGATCGACGCATCACGCATCAGCTGGTACTCCTTATCGGTCAGCGTCTGCGCTGGAGCGACGGTGATCGAGTCGCCGGTATGGATCCCCATCGGGTCCAGGTTCTCGATCGAGCAAACGATGATGCAGTTGTCGGCACGGTCGCGCACGACCTCCATCTCGTATTCTTTCCAGCCGATCAAGCTCTCTTCGATCAGCAGCTCGCTGGTCGGCGAGGCCTCAAGGCCGCGCTTGCAGATGGTCTCGAATTCTTCGGCGTTGTAGGCAATGCCGCCACCGGTGCCGCCCAGCGTGAAGCTGGGGCGAATAATGGCCGGGAAACCAAGTTCGCGCTGCACGGCCCAGGCTTCATCCAGCGTGTGAGCGATGCCGGAGCGGGCAGAACCCAATCCGATCTTGGTCATCGCCTCCTTGAACTTCTGGCGATCTTCGGCCTTGTCGATGGCAGCCGGCGATGCACCGATCAGTTCAACACCGTATTTCTCGAGCACGCCATGCCGATGCAGGTCGAGTGCACAGTTCAGCGCAGTCTGGCCCCCCATCGTAGGCAGGATCGCGTCCGGACGCTCCTTCGCAACGATCCGCTCGACCACCTGCCAGGTGATCGGCTCAATATAGGTGACGTCTGCAGTTTCCGGGTCCGTCATGATGGTTGCCGGATTGCTGTTGACCAGCACGACCCGGTAACCCTCTTCCCGCAAAGCCTTGCAAGCCTGCGCACCGGAATAGTCGAATTCACAGGCCTGGCCGATCACGATCGGGCCAGCGCCAATGATCAGGATCGAGTTGATGTCTGTTCTCTTGGGCATCGATTGCCTTTTGCTTCTTGATTGCCTACTTGCGTCTTCTTTTTCGCCGTGACCTGACCGCTCAGCCTTTGCTCGCTTGCATCAGCGATACAAACCGGTCGAACAGGTAGACCGGATCATGCGGACCCGGGCTGGCCTCAGGATGCCCCTGGAAACAGAACGCCGGACGGTCGGTCCGCGCAAGCCCCTGAATGGATCCGTCAAACAGCGACACGTGACTGATTTTCAGGTTCGCCGGCAGCGAGTCGGGATCGACGGCAAAACCATGGTTCTGACTTGTGATCATGACCCGCCCGGTCTCGAGATCCTTGACCGGATGGTTGGCACCATGGTGACCGAACTTCATCTTCATCGTGCGGGCACCGGACGCCAACCCCATGATCTGATGGCCCAGGCAGATCCCAAAGATCGGGATGCCGCGGTCGATCAGCTCACGGGCCGCGGCGATCGCGTAGTCGCAGGGCTCCGGATCTCCGGGGCCATTGGACAGGAAAACGCCATCAGGCTTGAGCGCCAGTGCATCCGCTGCACTCGATTGCGCCGGCAACACTGTGATCTCACAACCGCGTTCGGCCAGCAGTCGAAGAATGTTGCGTTTGACGCCAAAATCGAAAGCCACGACCTTGAAGCGCGATTCACGCCGCTCGCCGTAACCCTGTCCGAGCTGCCATACAGTCTCGTTCCAGGCATACGGCTTATCGGTACTGACTACGCGGGCCAGATCCATGCCGGCCAGGCCGGGAAAGCCTCGCGCGGCCGCAACGGCAGCCTGCTCATCGATGAGATCGCCCGGGTTGACCGCAGCGATCAGGCAGCCGCCCTGCGCACCTTTTTCGCGCAGGATGCGAGTCAGCTTCCGGGTATCGATATTGGCGATTCCCGGCACCCCCTCGCGCTGAAGATAGGCGCTGAGCGTCTCGGCGCTGCGCCAGTTCGAGGCATGCAGAGGCAGATCCCGAATGACCAGGCCGGCCGCATGGATCTTGCGCGCCTCGATGTCCTCGGGATTGATGCCGTAGTTACCGATGTGCGGGTACGTGAGGGTGACGATCTGTCGGCAATAGCTCGGATCCGTGAGGATCTCCTGATAGCCGGTGATGGCGGTATTGAACACCACCTCGCCATCTGCGCGCGTCGGCGCACCGATTGAATGGCCGCGAAAGATCGTCCCGTCGGCCAGCGCGAGCACTGCGGGGGGCAATTGGGGCAGCAAGGAACACTCCTGTGACAAGATCGCCCGGTCCGACCCGGGTACGACTGTGCACACGACCGGGACGCGGAGCGCGTCAGTCGGAGCAATCACAGGGAAGCGGGCGTCAGTCCGGGGGCGATGGATTTGCCGCGGATTTTACCACGTGCAGGCGTCTGCCGGTCCGACCAAGGCCCGACTGATCCAGGAGCGAAGGGCGGCGACTTTCGATGCATCCAATCCCTGCACCTTGCCGCCACGGTGAACGCAGGGGGAGGAAACCTGGATAACGTCACGCCATCAGCCTGTGCGACAGACGGTTCAGGCAACCTGAATCTCGTGCCGCCGATGTCGTTGACAGCGGTCGCCTTCAGATAACCCGATCCTTGCGCAGTTGATCGATTGCCGCGGCATCCAGCCCCAGTTCAGCCAGGACTTCCGAGGTGTGCGCGCCCAGTTTTGGGCCGATCCAGCGCGTGCTGCCCGGTGTCTCAGACAACTTGGGCACGACCCCCGGTGTGGCCAAAAGGCTGCCGTCGGCAAGCTCGACACGATCAATCATCCCGCGCGCCGCAAATTGCGGATCACTGGCGATGTCTGCGGCGCTGAAGATCTTGCCGTTAGGAACCTCCGCCTGCTCCATGACGGCCAGCGCGTCTTCGAGCGACTGCTGCGAGGTCCAGGCGCTGATCGCATCGTCAAGCTCCTGCGCCCGCTGCGCCCGGCCGGCGTTGTCGGACAAGGCTGGATCATCGGCCAGATCATCACGCCCGATCGCCCGCATCAGTCGCTTGAAGATCGAATCGCCGTTACCGCCGATCACGATATGGCGCCCATCTGCGGTCGGATAGGTATTGGACGGCACAATGCCAGTCAGATTGGTCCCGGTCCGCTCCCTGACCAGACCATAGCGGTCAAACTCGGGCAGCGTGCTCTCCATCATGTTGAAGACGGCTTCATACAACGCGACATCAACCACCTGACCACGTCCGGTCTTGTGCCGTTGCTGCAAAGCCATCATCGCGCCAATCACCGCATGCAGCGCCGCGATCGAATCACCGATCGAAAGGTTCATGCGAACCGGCGGCCGATCCGGAAATCCGGTGACATAACGCATGCCACCCATCGATTCGGCAATCGCACCGAAACCAGGACGATCGCGATAGGGACCACTCTGGCCATAACCGGACAGGCGGACCAGCACGAGCCCCGGATTGGTCTGACTCAGCTGCTCATAACCCAGGCCCCACTTTTCCAGGGCACCCGGCCTAAAATTCTCGATGACGATGTCGGCCCGAGCCGCCAGTTGCCTGACGATTTCCTGGCCTTCGGGCTTTTTCACACTGGAGGCCAAGCCAGCGCCACTCGCGGCTGTGCCTGCCTCGCCGCCCCAAAAAGC
>JAURMJ010000056.1 GCA_030830765.1 Quisquiliibacterium sp. | reverse complement strand
GGAAACCGCGGCGCAAGCCGCGCAGGTGGCCCAGTGGTGTCGATATCCTCCGCGCGGCTCACGCGGTGTCCACCCTTTGACGCCGGCAACGGGCTATGGCGCCCTCTCCCTGCCGGGCATGCTGGCCCAGGCCAATAGAGAGGTCGTGGTGTGTGCGCAAATCGAAACAGTGGCTGGCCTCGATCAAGTCGAGGCCATTGCGGGGACCCCAGGCATCGATCTTTTGTTCTTGGGCCCTGGGGACTTGGCAATCTCAATGGGTGTCGGCTTCGACGACCCCGCCGTTGAAGCCGCTTTTGAGCGCGTTCTGGCGGCAGCTAACGCGTACGGAAAAGCGGTGGGTACCTTTGTCCTGAGTGCCGAGCGCGGTGCTCAGGCTGTACGCCAGGGCGCGCGACTGATTGCCATGGGTGTTGATATTGGCCTGTTGCAGCAAGCTGGCGGCGCGAACACTCGGGCCTGGCGCGATCAGATCAGCGGGGCTTAAGCCGCATGCGCGTTGCCGTCGTCGGTGCCGGTCCAGCCGGTTGTCTGATCGGCGGGCTGTTGGCCCAGCAGGGTCATCGAGTTGTATTGGGCGAGCGGCGGCGACCCGAGGACATGCGGGTTAACGATGAACGCTCGATTCAGCTGTCCTTATCACCGAGGGGCCTGCGGGCGCTGGCGGTGGCCGGCTTGGACGCTCAGGTGCGCGCCGACAGTATTGCGCTTGATGGACGCGTGTTTCATCATCTCGATGGCAGCTTGCAGGCTTTGCTGCCAAGCGACCCCAACTGGAAAAATTACGCTGTTTCCCGCTGGGGTCTGACCGAGACGGTGATGCGCTGGGCACAATCCCAGCCGGGGCTTGAATTGCGGTTCGGCTGGCAATGCCTTGACATTGCGCGCAGCAGTCAGCGAGTGATTTGGCGGGGTGACGACGGTGCGCTGCACGAAGAGGGCTTTGACCTGGTGGTGGGAGCCGACGGCGTGGCATCCACGGTTCGGTCCTGTATTGTTCGATCGCCTTCAATTGATTTTGCCAAGCGTTTTTCGCCTTGGGGCTATGCCGAACTGACTCTCGGTCGCACCGATGGCGCTTATCCCTTTTTGCCTCACGGCATTCATATCTGGCCGCGAGACAGTTTCTTTATGGTGGCCCTTCCAGCTGAGGACAAGAGCTATCGGGCGACCCTGGTCATGCGGCACACCCAAGTTCGTGACTTGCATGATTCGGGACGACTCGGTGACTTGCTGACCCAAGCCCTGCCGGATGTCGTTGCCTGTTTGGACCCCAAGAGCTTTGACCAAATTGGCCCTCACTGGCAAGCCATACCGATTGTTCGATGTGGTCGATGGGATGACGGGCAGTTCATGGTGATGCTCGGTGACGCGGCCCATGCCACCGCGCCGTTCATGGGTCAGGGTGTCAATATTGCACTGGAAGATGCTGCGCGGCTTGCGCAAGGGCTACAACAAACTGATGTGCAGGATTTAGCCCCCGCCTTGGCCCGCTTTTCTACGGATCGGGTGATGGAGGGCATTGCCTGCTGCGACCTGTCTGAGAATGCCGCGCAATTGCTGCTTAAGTTTCCACCACCGCAGGCTGACCCTAACAAAGGGCCCTTGGCGGACTTGAATTTTCGTGGCGCGGACTACGCTGCGGTTGCCTGTGCACTGTTGCCGGGCTGGCAAGCCGAGGTCTATTCCGATGCATTTCCTTCTCTGCATTCGGGCGTATTGCCCATCGATCCCACCTTGCTTAGCCTGACGCAGTCGTCGGCTGGCGAAACCTTGATCGAATCGGGGTCTGAAGCAGATGCCATGTTTGTGCTGCAACGCGGAACGGTTCGAATTGAACTGGCAACAGAAAGCCTGCGCCTGAGTTCGCCCACAGTCATTGGTGAGATGGGCTGGTTCGGTTCCAAGCGACGCACCGGCTCAGTGATTGCGGAAACCGACTGTGAATTCGGCCGCTTGGCTTATGCTGATCTGGAGCGCTTGTGCAGGCAGTCTCCAGCATCTGCATTGCCGATCGTCCGCCAGATCTCAGACCTGGCCGTTCAACGCCTGACTGCGCGCTTTCACTGCGGGGGCGGCTACTTGTGGATTTTTTCGTCGCCAGAGGCACAGCAGCGCCTGGTGCGTTTTGCGATGCGATTTCGGGAAGACTTGGCCGCGATGCATCCGATTGCCGACGCGGCTTTGGCCAAAGTGCTCGAGTCTGAGGCTGGTCTGCGCTTGTCCCGCCAGGCGCATCGATCCGAACAGGCGGGCGTCAACGCCAACGCCCCCCCTGATGCAGCTTCAGAGCATCCCTGGCTGGCACTTGTCCGAACACGCCAAATCAAAATGGTTTTGCTGTTCGGCGAAGCCCAGTTCAGCGCTCAGGTGCTGATCTCTCAGTTGAGGGCCGCTGGCGTTGCGGTGATCGAGGAGCAATCCAGCGAGCACAACACGCTCGACGCCCTGAGCCGCGCTCAAACAACAGCCGCTTAACCCCGCATCGGGACCGAGCGTTTGCCTCGGAGCGGTCTAGATCGGCTGCTTTTGCTGCTGGTTCAAAGGCGGTGCGACGTGGTTCTACTTCAACAATTGCTGAAGTTCACCGCTCTCGTACATCTCCATCATGATGTCGGAGCCGCCAACGAATTCGCCTTTGACATAGAGCTGAGGGATGGTGGGCCAGTTGCTGTAGTCCTTAATGCCTGAGCGGATTTCAGGGTC
>JAURMJ010000005.1 GCA_030830765.1 Quisquiliibacterium sp. | reverse complement strand
CTGTTTCTACATCGAGCGCAAGCTGCGCGAGCGGATGAAGATTCCGGTTTTTCACGACGATCAGCATGGCACGGCGATCGTAGTCGGCGCTGCCCTGACCAATGGCCTGGCAGTGGTCAACAAGAGCATCCGCGAGGTCAAGTTGGTTTGCAGCGGGGCCGGGGCGGCAGCCTTGGCCTGCCTGGATCTGCTGGTGGATCTGGGCCTGCCGCTTGAAAACATCTGGGTCGCTGATCTGGCGGGCGTGGTGTATCAAGGCCGCACCGAGCTGATGGATCCGGACAAGGAGCGTTTCGCGCAGCCAACAGATAAGCGCACACTGGCCGAGATCATCGAGGATGCGGATGTCTTCCTGGGCTTGTCGGCCGGTGGTGTGCTCAAACCGGAGATGGTCGCGCGAATGGCTGCAAGGCCGCTGGTCTTTGCATTGGCCAATCCGACGCCCGAGATCATGCCCGAGGAGGTCAAGGCCGTCCGCGATGACGCGATTATCGCAACCGGACGGACCGACTATCCGAACCAGGTCAACAACGTGTTGTGCTTCCCATTCATCTTTCGTGGCGCTCTGGACGTCGGGGCAACAACCATCACCCGCGAAATGGAGGTTGCCGCCGTTCAGGCCGTTGCCGAACTGGCCCGTGCCGAACAGTCTGAGGTGGTGGCGGCGGCCTACGGATCCAGTGCGCTGTCGTTCGGCCCGGAATACCTGATTCCCCGTCCGTTCGATCCTCGCCTGATTGTCAAGATCGCCCCGGCGGTCGCGCGTGCAGCGATGGAATCAGGTGTTGCCAGCCGGCCAATTGCTGATTTTGATGCTTACCAGAACACGCTTGAGCAGTTCGTCTATCACTCAGGCTCGTTCATGCGTCCGATCTTTGCGGCCGCGCGGCGTGCAGAGCGCAAGCGCATCGTCTATGCCGAAGGGGAGGACGAGCGTGTGTTGCGTGCCGTCCAGGCAGTTGTCGATGAAAAACTTGCGCGGCCGATCCTGGTCGCGCGCCCGAGTGTCCTGGAAAGACGTCTTGAGCAATTCGGATTGCGTCTGCGCCAGGGCGTCGACTTCGATCTGATCAATCCTGAGTTCGATGAGCGATATCGCGATTACTGGCAGGAATACCATGCGCTGACCGACCGTCAGGGCGTGACCGAGCAGATCGCCAAAATCGAGATGCGCCGACGTCTCGCGCTGATCGGCGCAATGATGGTCCGGCGCGGCGATGCTGACGGCATGATCTGCGGCACCTTCGGTCATTTCTCGGCGCACCTGAACTACATTGACCAGGTGATCGGTCGCCGACCAGGCGCAACCGTCTATGCTGCGATGAACACACTGATGCTCCCGGGTCGGCAGCTGACGTTGGTCGACACGCATGTCAATCAGACGCCAAGTGCTGAACAGCTGGCTGAAATCACCGTGATGGCGGCCGAGGAATTGCGCCGGTTCGGGATTCAGCCGAAGGTTGCGCTGGTCTCACACTCGAACTTCGGCAGCGTTGCGAGCGAGTCGGCCTCGCGGCTGCGCCAGGCGCTTGCCCTGATCCGCGAACGGGCTCCGGACTTGGATATCGACGGTGAGATGCACGGCGATCTGGCGCTTGATGGCAATGCAAGAGCCCAGGCAATGCCTCGTTCGACACTCTTTGGTGACGCAAATCTGCTGGTGTTGCCCAATATCGAGGCGGCGAACATCGCCTACAATCTGCTGAAAGTGGCGGCCGGACGTAATGTTGCAATCGGGCCCGTTCTGCTTGGCGCTGCACGACCGGTTCACGTGTTGACGCCGTCGGCGACCGTGCGTCGCATCGTCAACATGACCGCCTGGACTGTTGTTGACGTGAACAGTGAGCGCTGACCAGTGCGGTCAACCGCGTCTCCCGGACCCTGATCAATCAGGCCGCAGCCTGCGATGGTCTGTCGGCTCGAATCGCCGCCTGTCGCCGCTTTCGGGCCGATCGGTCGATTACTCATCCAGTCGGGTTGACCGTGGCTGCGGCGACCCATTAGTCTTTTTAAATGTTTCGCTTTTCATCCTATGTAATCAGGGGCAGCCGGCTTGAACCGCACCGAAAGTACCCCTAGCGAGTCCCAATCGCAGTCGCCAAGCCCTGCAGCGGCAAGGCACAGACGCGAGCTTCTCCAGGAAAGTCGTGAGATCGTCATTTCAAGACTCTCCAAGGTCATTGGTGAGGCCTTGACCAAGATGGGCGATGAGCTCTCGGAGATCGCGCTGGAGACGCCCGACCAGACTGAGCAGGGAATGCTGCTTGATGCCGTGGAGATCGTGCGGCAGCACCGCTCTGAGATCGAGTTGAGGTTTCGTCGTTCTTTCACGAATGTTTTTGAACGGCGCCTGTTCAATCGAAAGGCCGAAGAGGTCAGCCCCACGGCCGCCAGCGGCATGCTGGCCCTGCTCGACGATGCTGAACTGCAGGCCAAGCTGGAGGTCGATCGTCTGGTGCAGCGCAGCCGCGGCCGGCTTGATCTCGACGAGGTGCTGGGGATCCGCGCCCGCCTGGCATCGCTGGTTGATCGCGAATGGTTCGACGAGGAAAAGCATCCTGCCTCTCCGGATGCGGTTTTCGAGGCCCTCAAGGAGTCCATCGCTGATGTCACCCCGGATGTGCAGATGCGTACCCGGCTGCTCGACGCATTTGAGCCACATGTCAGCTCGCAACTGAACGCCGTCTACAACACAGTCAATGACCGCCTGAAGGCCGAGGATGTGCTTCCGGTCATTCGTCCCCAAGTCACTGCCGTAGGGGGTGGGCGTGCCCGCGCGGCATCGTCGGTCACGCCGGAGGGGCGTACTGAATCAGGGCAGCAATCGGGTGAGGCAGGCGGCTCACGTACCTCAGGGCAGGGTGCCGGTGGAGCAGGAACGGCGACCGAGTCCGTCGCACAGCTTGATGCCCGCATCGAGGAATTGCTCTCGGAAATGTCGGCGGGCAGTACCGGTGCCAAAGCGTCAGCTGCCCAGATACTGACCGATCCGGAATTGTTTGCGGTCGATAAACTTCCACTCCCCCAGGTGCCAGCGCCCTTGCTGGATGCGCTCAGTGGCATGCAGACCGCAGAGGGCGCTTTGCTGCCGCCCGAGGAGTTGCTCGGAGAACTGACAAAACATTCCCGAGACAGCGGCTCGGCTCTGGATCAGCTGACCGTCGAGATTGTCTCAATGGTCTTCGACTACATCTACGCGGATAAACGACTGAGCGATTCAGTCAAGCAGCAATTGCTTCGTCTGCAGGTGGTTGCGATCAAGGCGGCGCTGATCGATCGCAGTTTCTTTGCCCGCCGCCGTCATCCGATGCGCATGCTGATCGATCGCGTCTCCGAGATCGCTGCTGACCCTGATGTCGACGTGACGCCGGGCTCCGAGTTGCTCAGTGGCATCGTGGAGGTCATTGAGTCCCTGCTGCTCGGTTTCGATCGCGATCTTTCAATTTTCGATGATGCGCGCGAGAAAATCGATGCCCTGCTCGACGAGGAGTCAGCACGTCGGTCCGCGCGCCTGGCCAAGGTCACGCAGGCAGCCGAACGCGCCGAAGCGCTGGGAAATGCGCTGGTGCTGGCCCGAGGGCAACTTGCTGATCGGGTCGATCCGAACACCCCGCCATTCCTGAAGGCCTTCCTCGATCAGTGGTGGTCATTGGTGCTCGCCCAATGCCAACTCGCGGGTGCCGAGGCCAAGATGCCAGTTGATGAAGTGCTCTCGGTTGCCGAAGGACTGATCTGGTCGGTCGTACCCAAGGGGGGCGACGAGGTCTCTGCATTGGCAGGGATGGTTCCCAAGCTGATTCGCGGCGTTAATCAGGGGCTTGCCATCCTGAAGATCGCAGATGCCGAACGCTCGACCTTCTTTGATGCCTTGCTGCAGCAACACACCAAGGCGATCAGTGCGGCTAAGCAGGGAACCAGCGATTCGTCCAAGAAAGCTTTGGCCAATGTACGCCTGGGAACGGATGGACGTGTGAAATTCACGCCGTCCACCACACGCTCCGAGCCGCTGGCTGAGCACCCGCCTGTCGTCGAGGCCCAGAACGTCTCGCTGGGCGATCTGCATCGCGGCGATTCGATTGAAATTGATCTGAAAGGCGACGGCGAGTTTCTCGCGTTCCGCCTGGCATGGGTCAGCCCGGGGCAGCAGGTCTTCGTGCTCAGCCGGCATCCCGAGGGGGCCATGTCGCTTGAGCGCGCCAAGCTTGCCGCGCTGTTCGATCGAGACCGGGCACGCATCGTTGAAGCCGATGTCTCAATTGATCGTGCAATCGGTCGGATTGCCGAGGCGGTTTGAGTCGAAAAATTTGCCTGATGCGGGGTTCCTTTTGCGGTCACATGTGATTAGCATGCGCTGATGCACAAGCGAATCTTCCTGCTGTTTGCGTTTCTGATGTTCGGCCTGGCCGGGTTCGTGGACGCACGTGCCCCCGACGTCCCTGAACTCGAGGCGGCCACCCGGTCGCAATGGCTGCTTGCCAGGGCAAACCCTGCGCAGATCGTTGAAATCCCGGTGTCCCAGTTGCCTCGGGAGGCGCGTCAAACCTTGGCTGCAATCCGAAGCGGTGGTCCGTTTCCCTATCGGAAGGACGGCACCGTATTTGGCAATCGGGAAGGGCTGTTGCCGAAAAAGCCGCGAGGCTATTACACGGAGTACACAGTCAAGACACCGGGCGCCAAGGATCGGGGCGCACGCAGGATCGTCGCCGGTGGGGATCCAATCCGGTCAGGTGAGTACTACTACACCGCCGACCACTATCGCAGTTTCTTTCGAGTAAGAGATTGAACTGATGACAGCTTTTACGAACATCCCCCCGCATGCCGTGCTCCCTCTAGGTGCCTACGACCTGGACGAGTTACGTAAATGCACGGTGCGGGCTGATCAGCGTCTGCTGTTTGTCGATTTAAGTGAGGCGTCTGACAAGCAAGCTGTTCTGGCCGGGATCGGCACGGCCTTCGAGTTGCCGGCCCATTTCGGCAACAATCTTGATGCGCTGTATGACTGCGTGACCGATCTGAAGCCTCTACCCAATACCGATCAGCCGGGCTTTGTTGTGATCCTGCGTGATATTCCTCAAAACGAGGGGTTCACCGTCGATGATCGCAACACGCTGCTGGATGTCTTTCGCGACGCGGCCGAATTCTTCTATGACCAGGAGACTGCGTTTCGCGTCTTCTACTCGGTCAAGCGTTGAAGTCGCCGTAACAGGACTGCAGAACCGCAATCGCGGCCAGGCCTGCGGTTTCGGTTCTTAGTACGCGAGGTCCCAGACGGGCGCCTGTGAAACCTTGCGCGCGGGCCATCTCGATTTCCGCTGCGCTGAGGCCCGACTCCGGACCGACCAGAAGACTCAGACGGGTGTCCTTGAATTCTGCTCTGGGCAGTGCAATGCTCGCGGTCGGATCAAGCACAATCCCCGGGCCCTGCACGCTGGCAAGCCATTCGCGAAGCCCCATTGGCTGGCCCAGGGACGGCAGCAGATCCCGGCCGCATTGCATGCAGGCCGACTCGATCAGCTTGTTCCAGTGTTCAGTGCGCTTACGTGCTCGGTGTTCATCGAGCTTGACCACCGATCGGGATGAGATCAGCGGCTGGATTGCAGCGACGCCAAGCTCAACGGCTTTCTCGATCGTCCAGTCCATCTTGTCGGCAGCTGATATGCACTGGGCCAGTGTGATGCGCAGCGGGCTTTCTGCACCAGCCGTCAGCGTTCCAGTGATCAGCACCCGGGCCAGCTTGCCCGGACTTGGGGCGAGCTGTGCTTCGAAACGCGCCCCTTGGCCGTCAAAGATCTGCAGCGGGTCGCCGGCCCGCAGTCTGAGGACCCGCAGCAGGTAATGCGACTGCTCGAGCGACAACTCGGCGTGTTCGCCGGGCGCCGGCAGCGTCTCAAGCAGGACTCTGGGCGTCATCAGGCTGGCAGCAAGGCCTTGAAGAAGTTTGGCAATACGAACAACGCATGATGGAGTTCTGCGTTGTAGAGCTGAAGGTCACTGATGCCGCGCTGTTGCAGGCGCTGCTCAATCTGTGCCGCTTCAATCGCGAGCGGATCCAGGTCGTCGGAAACAACGGCCAATCCCCAGTAGGAGCCATACAGTGGAATGTACTGTCCCAGCGGACGCACAATGCTGAACACCGAGGCCAGATCCGAAAGCAGTCTGCTGACCCGTTCGGGCTGGAACACCGGCGAGCCGATATGCAGGCTGATCGCGCCGCCCGGGTTCAGGGCGCGCTTGGCCATCCGGAAGAACTCGGGTGTATACAGCCGCTCGGCCGGTGTATCGGGATCGGTCAGGTCCAGCACGATCAGATCGAATTTTTCGCCGAGATTTTCGGTGAATGCGAAACCGTCACCGATATGCACCTGCAGACGCGGGTCGTCGAAGACACCGTGATGGACTTTGTCCAGGTAGCGTTTGGAGATCCGCACGACCTCCGGGTCGAGTTCGGCCATGACGATGCGTTCGATCGTCGGGTGCTTGAGAAGTTCCTCGCTGGAGCCACCGTCTCCGCCGCCGATGACGAGCGCTGTGCGAGGTGCCGGATGTGCGAGCGCCGCGCAATGCACGATCGGCTCGTGATAGAAGAATTCGTCCTTCTCCGAGGTCAT
>JAURMJ010000055.1 GCA_030830765.1 Quisquiliibacterium sp. | reverse complement strand
GTGAGACAAGGAAAAAAGCCAGCGAGGAACTGATGAACAATTCAGCCGGATCTGCATATTCTCCCGATCTGCGGGCGCCGCGCGATGGCCTCTCGCATGTCGTTGGTGGCACGCAACCTGAGCTGTCCGAGGCGACGATCGGCGAGTTTCTCGATGCGGCCGTCACGCGTTTTCCGGATCGCCTGGCGGTGGTTTTTCGTGAACAGAAGATCAGGCGTCGCTGGCGTGAATTCCAATCAGACGTCGATCACTTCGCAGCCGGACTGCTGGCGCTGGGGCTCGTCAAGGGCGACCGGATCGGCATCTGGTCACCGAACCGTTATGAGTGGTTGCTGACGCAGTTTGCGACGGCGCGGATCGGACTGGTGCTGGTCAACATCAACCCGGCCTATCGGATTGCCGAGCTCGAATATGCGCTGAACAAGGTCGGGTGCAAGGCGATTGTCACGGCCGCCAGCTTCAAGACCAGCGATTATCTGAAGATGCTGCGTGATCTGGCCCCCGAGCTGGCGCAATGTGCCCCCGGGGAACTGCAGGCAGCCAAGCTGCCTGAGTTGCGTCTGATTATCCGGATGGGCACCGAGCGCAGTCCGGGAATGATGAATTTTGACGATGTTTCGGCGCAGGCGACCGAGGCGCTGCTCGGTCAGGCTGTCAGCATCGGCCGAACGCTGAACTGCAGGGAGCCGATCAACATTCAGTTCACCAGCGGCACGACCGGCGCCCCCAAGGGCGCAACGCTGACGCATCACAATATCGTGAACAATGCGCGCTATATCGCCGATGCGATGCGCTTCACCGAGCAGGATATCTTGTGCATTCCGGTGCCGCTCTACCACTGTTTCGGCATGGTGCTTGCTGTGCTGGCCTGCGTGTCGCGCGGGGCCGCGATGGTGTTCCCATCTGAAGGCTTTGAGCCCAAGGCGACCCTCGATGCGGTCTCTGAGGAGCGCTGCACGGCCTTGCACGGGGTGCCGACGATGTTCATTGCACAACTTGACCATCCGGATTTCGCCAGCTACGACCTGAGCACACTGCGGACCGGCATCATGGCAGGCTCACCGTGTCCGATTGAGGTGATGAAGCGGGTGATCTCCCAGATGCATATGGCCGAGGTCACGATCGCCTATGGCATGACCGAGACCAGCCCGGTTTCATTTCAGACCGGCGCTGACGATCCGCTGGAGCGACGCGTCTCCACGGTCGGGCGTATCCAGCCCCATCTTGAGGTCAAGATCGTGGATACCGATGGCAACATGGTGCCGGTTGGCGAGAAGGGCGAACTGTGTACGCGCGGCTATTCGGTGATGCTGGGCTACTGGAACGACGAGCAGCGCACGCGCGAATCTGTGGTGGATGGCTGGATGCATACCGGTGACTTGGCCACGCTTGATGCCGACGGGTACTGCAATATCGTCGGTCGGGTCAAGGACATGCTGATCCGCGGCGGTGAGAACGTCTATCCGCGCGAAATCGAGGAATTTCTGTTTGCGCACCCGAAGATCCAGCAGGTACAGGTCTTCGGTGTCCCCGATCAGAAGTACGGCGAGGAGGTGTGCGCCTGGATTGTCCTGAAGACCGGAGAGACGGCCACCGAAGAGGAGATCCGTGCCTGGTGCCGCGAGCGCATCGCGCATTACAAGATTCCGCGTTATGTGCGGTTTGTCGATGATTTGCCAATGACCGTGACCGGCAAGGCACAGAAGTTCGTGATGCGTGATCGTATGATTGAGGAATTGAACCTCACCATAGACAAGACCGCTTGAACGCTCCGAATCCTTCGAAAGAACCGACCGGTTCAACCGCGTCGCATTCTGGCGTCGACAACTCATCCGTCTCTGTTTCGACGTCTGCCTGGGCTCCGATGCAGTCGCCGTTTTTCCGGCGCCTGTGGCTGGTGTCCATCGTCGCGAATTTGTGCCTGTGGATGAACGACGTGGCGGCGGCCTGGATGATGACCTCGCTGACCGAGGCGCCGCTGATGGTGGCTTTGGTGCAGACGGCCACTACGCTACCGGTGTTCATGCTCGGATTGCCCAGCGGGGCGCTGGCCGATATTGTCGACAGGCGCAGGTTGTTCATGATCACCCAGTTCTGGGTCGCCGGTTCGGCGACCCTGCTGGCATTCGCAGTCGCGATGGATGCAATCAATCCGACGCTGTTGCTGGTCCTGGTGTTCGCCAATGGACTGGGTCTAGCGATGCGCTGGCCAGTCTATTCGGCGCTGGTCGCTGAACTCGTTCCGCGTCCGCAGATGCCTGCTGCAATGGCCCTGAACGGCGTTGCAATGAATGCATCGCGCATCTTTGGGCCGATCATTGCGGGTCTGCTGATTTCGGCGGGTGGCACCGCGTGGGTGTTTACTGTCAACGCGCTGCTGTCGGTGGTGACTGGCTTGACGATTCTGGGCTGGAAGCGGGAGCGCAAGACCAGCGCGCTGCCAGGCGAGCAGTTTCTGGGGGCGATCCGAGTCGGCGTCCAGTACGTTCGTCAATCACCGCGCATGCTGACGGTGCTGGTGCGCACTGCACTGTTCTTCGGGCAGGCGGCCTCACTGGTGGCTTTGCTGCCGCTGATTGCGCGTTCAATGCCTGGTGCCAGCGCGCATTCCTACACCTTGCTGTTGGCCGCGATGGGCGCCGGTGCAATCGCCTCTGCGTTTCTGTTGCCGCGCTGGCGAGCCCGCTTTGCTCACGACGAGATGATCAAGCGGGGCACCTGGGGGCATGGTGCGGCCTTGTTGCTTGCCGCCGTCGCGCCGAACATGTGGCTCGCATTGCCGGCAACTTTTGGGGCAGGTCTGGCCTTCATGGCGGTGGCAAACACGATCGCGGTGGCTGCGCAGATGTCGCTGCCGGACTGGATTCGTGCCCGTGGCATGTCGGTCTATCAGATGGCGCTGATGGGTGGCAGTGCATTGGGCGCCGCCTTCTGGGGGCAGATCGCAACCATCACCAGTGTGCGCTTCAGCCTGGTGCTGGCCGCTCTGGCAGGGCTTGGTGCATTGTGGCTGACCCGCGGACGGCGTCTGGAGGACACGCCGATCGAAGACCATACGCCGGCCCGGCGTTTCACGTCGCCGATTCCCGCCTGGTCCTTTGATGCAGCCAGTGGTCCGGTCCTGACTACGATCGAGTACCAGATCGATCCTGCGCGCGCAGATGAGTTCCGCGAAGTGATGGAACGGACTCGGCGTCGACGCCTGAGCCGCGGACTGCTGTCCTGCGAATTGTTTCGCGACAGCAGTGATCCGGGGCGTTTCATCGAGTACATGCTCGATGAATCCTGGAATGAGCACCTGCGACGTCTGGAGCGCCTGACAACTGTCGACGAGGAACTGCTCGAGCAGCGGCTGCGCTTTCATATCGGCGCCGAGCCTCCGATCATGAATCGCTCGATCGCCGATGATCGTCACCACCGCTGATTGCCCCCATCCCTGATCGGCGATGGCGGCTTCGGCGGCGGATTGTCGGGGTCAGCGGCTCAGCAGCCCGCGTGCAGCCAGGTTGCGCATCAATGCATGCAGGCCGTACTCCCAGCGCGGTGCGACATCGGCGCCATTCACCGTGTTGAGCAATGTGCCCAGGCTGTCGCAATGAATCTCGACCTGATCGCCGACCGCGTGCGTGAAACCCTTGCCTGGTGCGCCACGGTCCTGAGTTGGCGCAAACATCGTGCCCAGGAAAAGCATGAAACCATCTGGGTACTGATGGTGGGGCCCCCAGGCGTGGCCGACCAGATTCAGCGGATCCCGACTGATCTGATTCATCGACGAGCGGCCCTTCATTTCGAAGCCATCGGTCCCGCGGACCGTCAGCAAAAGCTCGGCGGCACGAATCTGATTGATGCCGAAATGCTCATCGAACAGACGCACGAACGGGCCGATTGAACACGATGCGTTGTTGTCCTTGGCCTTACCCAGCAGCAGTGCGCTGCGGCCTTCGAAGTCGCGCAGGTTCACATCGTTGCCCAATGAGGCGCCGATCACTTCACCCCCGGAGGTGACCGCCAGCACGATTTCTGGTTCCGGGTTGTTCCAGGTCGAGGCTGGATGCAGGCCGACGAGGGCACCGAAACCGACCGAGGCCATCGGTGCACATTTGGTGAAGATTTCGGCATCCGGGCCGATGCCGACTTCAAGGTATTGCGACCAGGCGTTCTGCTCCAGCAGCACTGCCTTGATCCTGGCAGCCTGCTCCGAGCCAGGTTGAACCGAGGCCAGATCTCCGCCAAGAATTTCGGTGACACGGTGCCGGATCTCCTGCGCCCGGCTTGCAT
>JAURMJ010000054.1 GCA_030830765.1 Quisquiliibacterium sp. | reverse complement strand
GCCTGAACGAACCACCACAGCGAGGTGCCGGACGGATCATCCGGATGCAGCTTGCGCCATTTGCGCAAAGGATCGCCACCGCTCCCTTCTTCGCGCCCTGGTGGTTCGACCTTCACGACGTCAGCACCGAAATCGGCCATCATGCGCGCGGCAAACGGCCCGGCGATCAATTGACCCAGTTCGAGCACCCGCAGGCCCGCCAACGGGCCCGGTGTGGCATCAGTCTGACGACCGGCCGAGGCAGCCGGATGTTCCTGATCGCTCGCCTGACGATGGTCTTCCTGCCCGGCAGTGCGCGGGTCCGGCTGCTGCTGACCAGACGGCGCCATCTGCCCGGCGGTCTGCGCTGCTGCTTGCTTTGTCATTGATCTCTCACTGGCTGTTTATTTCGAACCACGTGCTGGAGCATGCAGGACGCTGCAGTCAGTCGTCGACCGTCCGCCGATCGCGCAAGGCATGGGCGATCGTGCCCGGATCGACATATTCAAGTTCACTGCCCACCGGCACACCACGGGCAAGGCGGGTCACTTTCAAACCACGCGCACGCAGCATCTCGCCGATGTAGTGCGCAGTGGCCTCGCCTTCCTGCGTGAAGTTGGTTGCGAGAATAACCTCGCGCACGATCCCATCACAGGCTCTTTGCATCAGGCGATCCAGATTGATCTCGCGCGGGCCGACCCCGTCAAGGGGCGACAAGCGTCCCATCAGCACGAAATAAAGTCCGCTGTAGGACAGGGTCTGTTCAAGCGACAACTGGTCGGCAGGCGTCTCGACGACACAGAGCAGTCCCGCATCTCTGCGCGACGAGGTGCAGGTCTCGCAGATCTCCAACTCCGTGAAGGTATTGCAGCGGGCGCAGTGCCGAATGTGCTCGACCGCCTCATCCAACGCGCGCGCAATCACCCGAGCGCCCTGCCGATCATGCTGCAAAAGGTGATAGGCAAAACGTTGCGCCGATTTCGGTCCGACGCCCGGCAGGCGTTTGAACGCGGCAGTCAACGCCTCCAGCGTGGCTGGTGATTTCACGGCAGGGCCGCCTGATTAAAAAATGAAGGTCTCAGAATGGCAGTTTGAAGCCCGGGGGAAGCGGCAGCCCGGCCGTCAGATTGCCCATTCTTTCCTGTGAAGTCTGCTCAGCCTTGCGCAATGCGTCATTGAGCGCGGCGACCACGAGATCCTCAAGCATGTCCTTATCGTCGGCCAACAGGCTCGGATCGATGCTCACACGCTTGACCTCGTTGCGACAGGTCACCACAGCCTTGACCAGACCTGCGCCGGACTGGCCTTCGACCTCGACCATCGCAAGCTGCTCCTGCGCCTTGCGCATGTTTTCCTGCATCTGCTGTGCCTGCTTCATCAGCCCGGCAAGCTGTCCTTTCATCATCTGATTACTCCTTATCTAGGATCGGCCATGACCGATCACGGATCGATGGGCTTGACCGACTCGGGCAGGATCGTTCCGCCAAAATCAGTCAGCAATGTCTGTACGAACGGATCGGACTCGATTGAGGCACGCGCCTGGTCGAGTCGCTCGGCACGCTCCCGGCTGGCAACTGCCGCGGCAGTCTGCCCGGACACTCCGCCAACTTCAACGGTAAGACGGACTGGCGCACCAAAGTGGGCCGACAGCGCATCGCGCACCTTGCCCACTGTTCCCGACTCGGCCAACTGCCGAATCGGTACGCGCACCGTAAATGAGAAATCCTGATGTGCGATCAGTTCGCTTTGCTGCATGAACTGCAGGGAAAATCCTGCAAGCCCCAGGTGCGACGCCAGAAGTGGCCAATCGCCATCAAAGGCATTCGCAGCAGCCTGCGCATCCGTTGCTGTCGATGGTGTCTGCGGTGAAATATCCTGCGCAGTCGTTGAGGCTGACCTTGGCGCTGGCGCAGGCGCCACTGCAGAAACGGGCGCCAACGAAGGCATTGATGTCGGTACATTCACAGCTCGCCTGGTGGCAACTGCAGCGGCCAGCGCAGCGGCTCCTGGCCGCACCGAGCCCTGCGCCCCGGACAAAGAGCCCGATTCGGCGCCAGCGGCCCTTGACGAGACGCTTTGCGCTCGATCGCCTTGAACCTGGCCTGAGTTCACGCCTGCCTCAGCATTGCGGCCCGAATGACCTTCGGCAGGCCTGAAGGCCAGCAGTCGCAGCAAGGTCATTGCGAACCCCGTGTGGTCATCTGGGGCCAGCGACAGATCACGCGCACCATGAATTGCAATCTGGTAATAGACCTGCAGCGTCTCAGGCGCGAGCGCACCAGCATATTGACCCAGCGCTTCGACGTCCTCGTCATCGGCCCCCAACGCTCCGACCTGCGCAAGGGCGATCCGCTGCAACCAGGCTGCCAAATCAGTCAGCGTACGGCCGAAAGGCGCATTGGTGGACAGCATCTCATCGGCTACCGCAATCAGCTCGGCCCCCTGACCTGCGAGCAGCGCGTCAAGAATGCGCTGCAGATAGCGCCGGTCAACAACCCCGAGCATTTCACGCACTTCCTGCTCTGCGACCCGACCACCGCCGTACGCGATTGCCTGATCGAGCAGCGACAGCGCGTCGCGCATGCTGCCTGCGGCAGCCTTTCCGATCTGAGTCAGAGCCGGTGCATCGAAAACAACCTGCTCGGCCTGCAGCACATGAGCCAGATGCTGCGCAATCATCGAGGCCGGCATGTTCTTCAGATTGAACTGCAGGCAACGCGAGAGCACCGTGACCGGCACTTTTTGCGGATCGGTTGTCGCAAGAATGAAGATCACATGCCCAGGCGGCTCCTCGAGCGTCTTGAGCATCGCGTTGAAGGCATGCGTCGTCAGCATGTGAACTTCATCGATCACATAAACCTTGTAACGTCCGCTGACTGGCGCATAGACGGCGTTATCCAGCAACTGTGCCATCTCATCGACGCCACGGTTGGAGGCCGCATCCAGTTCAAGGTAATCGGGGAACCGTCCCTCATCGATCTCGGTGCAGGACCGACAACGCCCACAGGGACTGGCCGACAGGCCCGTCTCGCAATTGAGCGACTTGGCCAGAATGCGCGCGATCGTGGTTTTACCCACGCCGCGCGTGCCGGTGAACAGGTAAGCGTGGTGAAGCCGCTGGGTCTGCAGCGCATGGCTCAGCGCACGCACGACATGCTCCTGCCCGACCAGCGATGCAAAATCGCGAGGTCGCCACTTTCTGGCAAGCACCTGGTGAGTCATGCGCAGCGTTCCTGGCAGCGTGGGTTCAGACCCGCTTCAAGGCATACCAGAGGCAGGCCCGGCAAGAGGGTGGGCGAGCCGGGACCCCGGCACTCACGGGAAGTGACTATGGCTGCTTCCTTCCGGATCTGACCAGGTTCGCCACACCGCAATGCGGGGGGGCCCGCCCGCGAAGATTCTATCAGTGACGCGCAATATCCATCCCGGCCGCTCGCCCGGCCCGGCCTCTGTGGTACTTTCGGATGAACGGAAGGATCAAAAAATGACTATCAAACACGTTTCCGACGCAAGTTTCGAACAGGATGTGCTCAAGTCTGATGTGCCGGTTCTGGTCGATTTCTGGGCCGAGTGGTGCGGCCCGTGCAAGATGATCGCCCCAATTCTGGAAGAAGTGTCGCGCGACTACGACGGCCGCCTGCAGGTCGCAAAGGTCGACGTCGACAATAACCAGGCGGTTCCGGCCAAGTTCGGGATTCGCGGCATCCCGACGCTGATTCTGTTCAAGAATGGCGCCCAGGTGGCCAGCAAGGTCGGCGCACTGTCCAAATCCCAATTGACCGTCTTCCTGGACAGCCACCTGTGAGCGCTGGGCGGCGCCCTTTGAACATTCGGTGTCATCGATCGCCATGTCCATCGCACATGCCGATG
>JAURMJ010000053.1 GCA_030830765.1 Quisquiliibacterium sp. | reverse complement strand
TTGATGCCGGCCTTGATGTTCAGCGCGATGAAGGCCGGACTGATGCCAAGGAAAGTGGCACGCTCGTCCTGTGCAAACCGCCACAGGGTAGTCAGGTCCGGATAGCCCGGGTTGCCGTCGAACTGCAGCGCCGTACAGCCAACCGACAAGGTGCCGACCCACAGATTCCACATGATCCAGCTGGTCGATGAAAACCAGAAGAACCGGTCCTGCTCGGTCAGGTCGCGGCAAATCACATTGCCCTTGAGCATCTCAAGCGTCGTGCCGCCGTGACCGTGCACGATCGGCTTGGGCATCCCGGTGGTACCCGAGGAATAGACGATCCATAACGGATGATCAAAGGGCAACGAGGCGAAGCGCGGCGCGGCCGGTTGCGACAGCGCCTCTGACCAGCGAACAACCCGTACGCTGCGCGCATTGCCGTCAGCATCAAGCCCTGCATCAAGCGAGTCGAGCCGAGCATCCGGATTGAGATAAGGAATCAGGATCACCGTGTGGACGGTCGGCAGCTGGCGCACCAGCTCGCGCACCGTATCCATACGATCGAAATCCTTACCCCCGTAGCGGTATCCATCAACGGCAAACAGCACGCGCGGCTCAATCTGACGGAAACGGTCAAGGACGCTGACCGGGCCCATGTCCGGGGATGAGGACGACCAGATCGCGCCGATGCTGGTGGTAGCCAGCATCGCCATCACGGTCTGCGGAATGTTTGGCATGTAGGCAACCGCGCGATCGCCGACCTCCAGCCCGATCCGCTCAAGCGTTGCCGTCAGCGCACCGGTGTCAGCCGCAAGCTGTGCCCAGCTGATCTCGGCCCGCGGCACGAGTTCGCTGCGAAAAACAATTGCCGGCTGACGATCCGCCTGCGGGTGATGCGCATGCGCAAGCAGATGCTCGGCAAAGTTCAGCGTCGAACCTGGGAACCACTGTGCGCCAGGCATTTCGGACTGGCCGAGCACCCGTTCATAACCATTGTGCGCGCGGATGCCCAGAAAGTCCCACAGGCTGGCCCAGAACCCTTCCTGATCAGCAACCGACCATTCCCACAGCGATTCATAGTCATCGAAGCGGTGGCCATGCGTGTCGGCCAGCCAGTTCAGATAACGGGTCAGACCGGAATTGGCGATGCGCTCAGGGCTTGGGGTCCAGATCGGGGCAGACATGGTGTTCATCAGTGGTCGTGATGCGAATGGTGCTCATCGAGAATCAGATAGCAGGTGCGTCCTTCGGTCGCGAGCGCAACCTGCGCGCCATGCGGCAGCGTCAGCTTCGGGCTCGCATGGCCAAAGGGTAGGCCGGTGATGATCGGTGTGCGGGTCTGCGCACGCAGCCACTTGAGCACGGCCGGCATGTCAAAACCGCGATCGTTGGGCGACAGCTTGTAGCGGTTGAAGTAGCCGCACAGGATGGCCTTCTGGCGATCGAGCACCCCCGCATGCAGCAGCTGGGTCAGCATGCGCTCGATGCGGTAAGGATGCTCATTGACGTCTTCCAGAAACAGGATGCCGCCATCGACCTTCGGGAAATAGGGGGTTCCCAGCAGCGAGCAGACAATCGACAGGTTGCCCCCCCACAGCGTGCCGCGCGCCTCGACACCGGACGCACCGCTGCAACGAAAGCCGACTGCCTCAAGCCGGCCGTCCATCGCCTCGCAGAACGTTCCGAGCGTGATGTCGTCCAGCTCCTGGTCAGGTTCGATCGCGAAGTCATCCATCAGCGCGGGACCCGCCCAGGTGACCGCGCGGGCCCGGGCCAGCATCGCCAGCTGGAAGGCCGTGAAATCCGACAGCCCGACCCATTGCTTACCCGAGCGGGCCAGCGCTCGATAATCGAGCAACGGCAACAGACGGGTCATCCCGTAACCGCCCCGGGTGATCATGACAATGCGCGCGTCCTGGCTGGCAGCGCGCGCAAAGGCAGCAGCGCGATCGGTATCACTGCCGGCAAAGCGCTGGCGCATGCGCAACGCAGCGCGATCAAGCCGGGGTGAAAAACCGGCCTGCTCAAGCTGCGCAATCGCGCTTTGCACCGGGGCGTCAGGAGCGATCGCGCCCGACGGCGAGATCAGGTAGATCGGAATTGGATTCTGGTTGACTGAACTCATCGTCGCAGTCTGCCACAGGCTGACGACACCGCGGCACCGCGGCACGGCACGTCAGCTGATCGCTTCGGCCCGCCGTCTGGCAATCAAGAGGCGGGCCGTGACGAAAAGCTTAATCCTGGTGCCAGACAACCTCTTTGCCGGAGCTGGTCCAGGTCTCGTAGTGCGGTCCGTACACCGCTTCGATCCGGTCACGCTTGACCTTCAGCGTCGGGGTCACGATACCGTTGTCAACGGTCCACGGCTCACTGACGGCAACAACAAGCTCGAGTTGCTCGTGCGGATCGAGCTGCTCGTTGATCGCACGCAGATGGTCGGCCAGCGAGGTCTCAATCTGTTGGCGCAACTGCTCGTCATTGAGCTGCGCAGCTGATTCAGCCGTCAGCATGACGATGCCCAGCGGGCGACGCAGATCCGCGCCAGTCACCACGCAGGCCTCCACAGACGCATGCATGACCAGTCGGTCCTCGATCGGCGCCGGCGCCACATACTTGCCGCCTGCAGTCTTGAACAGATCTTTGACGCGCCCGGTGATTTTCAGATAGCCATCGGGCTCAAGCTGCCCCTTGTCACCGGTATGCAGCCAGCCATCGTCGGTAAAAGCCTGCCGGCTCAGTTCCGGTTCAAGGTAGTAACCCAGCATGACACCGGGGCTTCGCATCTGAATTTCGCCGCTTTCTGGGTCGATGCGGGACTCAACACCGTCATACGGCAGCCCAACCGTCCCCGGGCGCTGCACACCGGGCACCGTCGCATGCGACAGTCCGCAATTCTCAGTCATGCCATAGGCCTCGATGATCGGCAGACCCAGATCGGCATACCATCGCAGCAGATCCGGGGGCATTGGCGCCGCGCCACCAGCCGCGAATTTGCATTGATCCAGACCGAGCGCGGCCAAAATCTTCTTGCGTACGATCCTGCCAAGGATCGGAATCTTGAGCAGGCGAGCAAGCTTTTGTGGTGGGACCTTTGCGCTGACCCCTTGCCGGAACTTGACCCAGAGCCGGGGCACCGAGAAGAACACCGTCGGACGCGCGCGCTGCAGGTCGGCCGTGAAGGTATCGAGCGCCTCAGCAAAATACACATGCATCCCGGTGACCAGCAGCGAGTGCTCGACCAGCATCCGCTCGGCCACATGCGCCAGCGGCAGATAACTGAGCATCCGGTCATCGGGGCCAACCGGAATCCGCTTCAGGCCTGAGCGGATCGACCAGGCGAAGGTCTCAAAGTTGTGCATCACGCCCTTGGGAGCACCGGTGGTTCCGGACGTGTACATGATGGTTGACAGTTCGTTGCCCGGGCGCAGCGGCTCGCCCTGCAGCGGCGCCGTCGAGGCCAGGATATCGCCCCATTTGGTGTAATCGTTCGGCGGCGACAGCGGATAACTGATGCAGGTCGTCCCGTCGGGCACACCTGGCTTCATCGTCTCCCAGCCATCGAGCTTGCCGACAAACAGCACCTTGCTGCCGCTGTGCTCAAGGATCTGACGGATGGTGCCCGGGGCAAGCGTCGGATAAAGCGGGACTGACACGTAGCCGGCCAGCCAGATTGCAAAGTCACTGATCAGCCAGTAGGCGCAGTTCTTGGACAGAATAGCCACCCGCGCACCCGGTTCCAGCCCCAGACTCTGCAGATAGGCTGCAACGCGCCGGGCTTCGTCCATCGCCTGGCTCCAGGTGAAATCGCGCACGACCCCGCCACCCATCGGCTGCGTGAAAACGACTTTGTCGGGCGTGGTCTTTTCCCAGTGATACAGGCGCTGCAGCGCGAGCGCCTCGGACGGAACAATCTGATTGGCTTGATCGGCCATGAAAGTCTCCTGGTAGATACACATCTGCGCGCAATCGAAGGCTCGCGATGCTGATTTTTGTTGTCAGTCTGCCATATCACCGTCGGTTTGCGGTTAATCCCCTGACAATCCCGAGCTGACCCAACAACGGCCGTGAGCCACAACAGCGCGAATGACGCTGATCCGAGCGATCTGCCCGTCTTCAGAACGGGAATCCTCGATGACGGTCTGAGTGCCTTGGCAACAGGGGGGCCGAGGCACCGCTTCCCGAAAGGCTCTTCTGACCTTCCCTTAGAATGCACCCGAACCTTGCCTCAACAGGAGATCCCCATGAGCAGAATCGGCGACAGCCTCGCCGGCAAGCGTGTTCTGATCACGCAGGCCGACAATTTCATGGGCCCGGTGCTCTGTGAAACCTTTGCAGCTCATGGCGCGCAGGTCATCGCCGACACGCGCACGATGAATGGTGCACAGGCTGGCGAGACCGCAGTGCGAGAGGCTGGCCGGGTCGATGTGCTGATCGCCAATCTGGGCATTCCCGCGCCTTCGACCCGGGTTGCCGACGTGACCGACGCAGAGTGGCGCGAAGTGTTTACGCACATTGTCGATCCGATGCCCGGCCTTTTCCGTGCCGTACTGCCGCAGATGGTTGAACGCGGCGAGGGCAAGATTGTCGTGATGGGCAGCGCCACCGCGTTCCGTGGGCAGAAGCGCACCTCGACCTACAGCGCGGCGCGCGGCGCACAGGTTGCCTACGTCCGGGCGGTCGGCACCGAAGTTGCCCCACAGGGGGTGCGCGTCAACCTGATCGCGCAGAACTTCGTCGAGAGTCCGATGTACTACGGGCCCGAAGTCCAGGCATTACCGGCATTTCAGGAACGTCTGCGCCGAGAAGTTCCTGCTGGCAGACTCGGCACCCCGAAGGAAGACGCACTGTTTGCCGTCTTCCTGGCCAGCAGCGAGGTTGAATTCTTTGTCGGACAAAGTATTCCGTTTGCCGGCGGTTGGGTCAGCTAAGGCAGACTGCGCAGCACAGAACACCAGGCCACTCCACTGCAACCCCGGAATCCCCCAGATCAACCCGCAGGTTTCTGCATCAGGCACAGGAAGAACCATGTCCCGAATTCCGTATGTCCCACTCGATATCACTGAACCCCGGCAGATCGTTGATGCGATCAGAACCCGCCGTGGCGGCAGCCTGCTGAACCTGGACCGGATGCTGTTGCGCAGCCCGGCTCTGGCCGCCGGCTGGAATACGTATCTGGGCGCAGTGCGTAATGCCCTGACGCTGGATGCAAAGCTGCGCGAGATCGGCATGTGCGTGGTCGCGGTGCTCAATGGCGCCGAATACGAATTCATCCAGCATGCGCCAGTCTTCATCAAGGCCGGTGGCACTCAGGCCCAGGTTGACGCGATGCGTAACCCGGAAGCCGCAATGCAGGATCATCAATTATTCGATGATGCCGAACGCGCAGCGATCGCCCTCACCGTGGAAATGACACGCAACGTCAAGGTCAGTGACGAAACCTTTGCGCAGGTGCGCGCCTGCCTGTCGGAGCAGCAGACGGTCGAAATGGTCGCGGTGATTGCGGCCTACAACATGGTGTCGCGCTTCCTGGTCGCACTGGGTGTAGAGCCCGAATGATGAGCAATCCGGCCATGATCGCGCGCATCGACCATCTGGTGCTGACCGTCACCGACATCGAAGCGACCACGGTTTTCTACGAACGCGCACTGGGCATGCAGCGCGAATTTTTTCGCGGTCCGGAAGGACAGCCACGGCATGCACTGCTTTTCGGCAACCAGAAAATCAACCTGCAGGACCGGGCTACCGACACGCCGACCAAAGCGCGGACCCCAACTTTCGGTTCAGGCGATTTTTGTCTGATCGCAGGCGTGCCGCTTGATGACGTGATTGCACACCTGCGCAAGCAGGCCATCGAGATTGAAGCGGGTCCGGTGGCTCGCCGCGGGGCGATCGGTACGCTGCGCTCGCTGTATTTCAGGGATCCCGATGGGAACCTGGTTGAGGTGGCCGAATACGTGAACGCCTGAACGGCATGGCCGATCAGGCGTTCAGAAAGAGACTGGCCTGCGGGCTTGCGCGGTGCCCGACAACGATCAGCGTGACGACTCACCCTTGAGTGCGCGCTGGATGCGCGCCAGTTCATCCGGAGACACATACTCAAACACGGTGACCACACGGCGCACACCTGAGACCCGACTGGCGACCATCGCCGCACGGTCACCCTCGGCACGGGTGACGATCCCCATCAGGTAAGCCACGTTGTTCTCGGTGATCACCTTGATGGTATTGGCCTGAAGATCCTTCGCGTCGAGCATCATGGCTTTGATGCGGGTTGTCAGACCCGCATCGTTGGCCCGAGTCGTCAATGAGCTTTTAGGCCCAACGACCAGTTCGTTGTGCACCATCTTGACGTTCTCGATGCGACTGACGATGCCAGCCGCCTCGCGCCGGATCTTGTCATTTTCGGCCTGACCACTGAGCAAGACCTTCCGGTTGAAACTCGTCACGCTGATATTGCCTGCCGAAGACAACTGAGAAAGATGCTGCATCGCCTTGATTTCGATTCCCTGATCTTCTGTCTGGGCTCCGATCGTGCGGCGATCGGAAATCGCAAGTGCCCCGGCCGTGAAACCGCTGACGGCCACTACTGCACACCCGGACTGCACGACGCTACCCACCAGCAAGGCAGCCAGCAGAACCCGGCGTGCGGTGTGTCCAAAAAGAGAGGAATGGGTCACTGAATTTGACATGAAAAACGCTCCGGTGCGGGTGGCACGGTCGGCGATGACCGTGCATGAATTCTGCAATAGGTTCAATCCTGTTCGCCCATCAGAACAGCATCGATGCCATCACACAGACAGTGAATGATCAGCAGATGCACTTCCTGGATGCGGGCCGTGCGCTGATGCGGCACACACAGATGCACATCACCGTCACGCAGCATGCCTGCAATCATGCCGCCATCACGGCCTGTGAGTGCCACAACCCGCATGCCTCGGTCGTGAGCAGACCGAATCGCGGCAATGACATTGGCCGAATTGCC
>JAURMJ010000052.1 GCA_030830765.1 Quisquiliibacterium sp. | reverse complement strand
TGCACGATTGGCGTGATGATGCTGGGCGCAGCATTGACCGGCTACCTGCTCAAGCCGATGCCTGCCTGGCAGCGCTGGCTGATGGGCGTGGCGGCACTGCTGCTGATTGCACCGGGGCTCAAGTCGGGGTTGATCGGCGCCTTGATGCTTACACCGGTGCTCATCGCACAGATCAGGGCAAATCGACAGCTCACGCCTGCGTAGCCCGCGAACCTGAGACGCCGCAGCCAGATGCGTTATCGCTTCGATCAGCTCGACGTTTTCAGCGCCGTGCCGCTCAAAGGAAACCCGCTGGCCGTGGTCCACGCGGCTGAGCAACTCGATCCATCGACGATGCTCGCCTTCGCGCGCTGGACCAATCTGTCCGAGACCACCTTCCTGCTCAAAGCCCAAAACCAGGATGCCGACTACCGGGTACGAATCTTCACACCGGAGCGCGAGTTACCGTTTGCCGGCCATCCAACCCTGGGCAGTTGCGCAGCGTGGCTGAATGCTGGCGGTGTACCGCGTCATCCGGGCGTTGTGGTTCAGGAATGCGATGTGGGCCTGGTGCGGATTCGGCGCAGTGGTGCGCACCTCGCGTTCGCTGCACCACCGCTCAAGCGCAGCGACCCTCTGGATGAAGCATTGCTGGCGCGCATCGCAACCGGTATTGGCCTGGAACGCAAAGCGATCCAGGCACACCAGTGGGTCGACAACGGGGCGGGTTGGTGTGCCGTCATGCTCGACTCGGCTGACACTGTGCTGAGCGTGACCCCTGATTGGTCGAGTCTTGCAGGAATCAAGCTGGGACTGGTCGGTGCGCAAAAAGCCGGTAGCGATTCACAGTTTGAGGTTCGAGCTTTTGCGCCGATGCTTGGCGGCCGAGAGGATCCGGTCACCGGCAGCCTGAATGCCGGGCTCGCACAATGGTTGATCGGCGCCGGTCTGGCTGATTCAAACTATGTCGCAGCGCAGGGAACAGCCATTGGCCGCAGCGGCCGAGTCTCGGTAGAGTACAACGGCACCGATCACTGGATCGGGGGGCAGGTCGCTCACTGCATCAGCGGAAGCGTCGACTTTCCGGCATGATCGTCGCGTCAGGTGCGCCCGCACCGTGAGTGGCGGCTTGCGCTCAATCCGGGCTGGCTAGCGTGCTACGTTACGACGCTGAACTGACGCAGATGTTTGGTGACAACACCCCGACTCATCCAAGGCAAATCCGATGAAACAGCCCCTGATCCTCAGCCCCCGGGAAACCTCAAAGCCACTGAACGTGGGGGGATTCCAGATCACCGTGCTGGCCACGGTCGAGCAGACCGGCGATTACGAACTTTTCAGGATCGCCGGGCCAGAGGGCACCGGTCCAGGCCCGCATTATCACGCCTGGGACGAGTCGTTTTTCGTGTTGAGCGGCGCAGTGCACTGCGGCGTAGACTCAACGCAAACACTGGCAACCGTCGGTACCGTGATTCATGTGCCCGGCGGCAGCACGCACTGGTTCCGGTTTGCGGAAGGTGGCGGGGAGTTTTTCTCCGTGACCTCGCGCGGCAATGCCTCCAAGATGTTCGCCGCCTTCGATCAGGGCGTGAACTGGGCCGACCCGGACCGTCAGGCACTGGTTGCGCTAGCCGCCAGTTACGGCCAGACAGTCATTGCCAAGCAGGGTTGAAGTCAGCCTAGCCGAGCTCGCGCAGGTCAGCGACGGGCAGCTCGCCAAACCGGCTGTCCAGCACATGGTTGACAATTCGCGCCGCGCAGTCCTGCGCACTGGACAGCCCACCGTCACGTTTCAATGCATCGAAGCGCTCCCTGACAGGAAACCGCTCAAGGCCAGTCGCACGAATCTGCGCCTGCATGTCGGTATCGATCACACCGGGTGCAAGACTGCAGATGCGCAATCCAGAGGTCTTGTCCAGAACCACGGCCCGCGCATGATGGTCCAGTGCAGCCTTCGTCGCACAGTAAACCGACCAGCCAGGATAGACATGGCGACCGGCGCCGCTTGAGATGTGCAGAATGCGGCACTCGGTGCCGGGCCGGCGGCGGGCGGCGATTGCTGCGGCAAGCATCAGTGGAGCGGCAACATTCAAAGAGACCGCGGTCGCAACGGCTGCGACCTGCTGCAGGTTCAAGGGCCCGATCGGCTCGACAACCCCGGCATTGTTTACCAGCACGACAGTCTGCGCATCCGCCAACCACACATCAAGTGCATCACTTTCCAGCCATGTGGTCACAGCGGCCATGTTGGACAGGTCAAGCGCAAGCTGCTCAAAGTGATCGGGATACAGACCCGGCAGCTCCGAATTCTGTGCACGCGCAATGCCCAGTACCTTGGTGTCTTTCGCAAGCAGACTTGCTGCGACCGCAGCACCGAGGCCTCGGCTGTGTCCGGTGACAATGGCTTTGATCATGGGCTGATGTTCCTTTGAGATTGAGGCCCCGGGGGCTGATGCGAATTAATCTGCGGTGCTGGCAATGGACCGCAGGCAGTTGCGACGTCATCGCAGACTCGGTTGCCTGCAAGTCCCAGCTACAGCAGGCTTCCCAACGTACGTCTGACCGCGTCTTCAGTCTGTCCAGCCCGCTGCGCATAGTCGGTCAGCTGATCGTCGCCAATCCGCCCGACGTTGAAATATTCGGCTCGCGGATGAGAAAGATAAAAGCCTGAGACGCTGGCAGCCGGCAGCATGGCATAGCTCTCAGTCAGGCTCATGCCGATCTGCTCGCACTGGAGCACCTCAAACATTGCGCGTTTGACGCTGTGTTCCGGACAGGCTGGGTAACCAGGCGCAGGACGGATGCCCTGGTACTTCTCGCGGATCAGATCTTCGTTGCTCAGGGATTCCGTCGACGCATAGCCCCACAGCTCCTTGCGAACGCGCTCATGCAGGCACTCGGCAAAGGCTTCGGCGAGACGGTCGGCAATGGCCTTGAGCATGATCGCCGAATAATCGTCGAGCAGTCCGTGGAACTCCTGCTCCTTCTTGTCGACGCCAAGCCCGGCCGTGACGGCGAACAGGCCAATGTAGTCGTCAATTCCCGAAGGTTTGCCATCGATGCTTTTGGGTGCGATGTAGTCCGCGAGGCATTTGTTGTCGATGCCTTCACGCTTGACTGTCTGCTGGCGCAGGTTTTGCCAGGTCAACGCGACCTCGCTTCGGGACTCATCGGTATAGATCTCGATGTCATCGTCATTGATGCTGCTGGCCGGAAGGAAGGCGACCACGGCATTGGCCGTCAGCCAGCGCCCGTCGATGACGCGCTTGAGCATCGACTTGCCGTCTGAGAACACCCGTCGCGCGGACTCACCGACCAGTTCGTCATTCAGGATGCCCGGATACGCGCCATGCAGATCCCAGGTCTGAAAGAACGGACCCCAGTCAATGTATTCAGCCACACGAGCCAGATCGTAGTTCTTAAAGACACGACGCCCGATGAAGCGGGGCTTCGGCGGGCGGTACATCACCATCGGGTGCGGACCCTCGCCGGGATGGTCATCGGCCTGCACGGCCCAGGCGATCCGGGCCTTGTTGGCACGGGCCTCGGCCAGGGTCAGCAGCGGCGACCCCTTCTTGCCGGCATGCTGTGCGCGGATACGCTCGTAGTCGGCCAGCAGATCGGTGACAAAACGTTCGCGAGAATCCGGCGAAATCAGCTGCTGTGCACAGCAGCTGATTTCGCCGGATTCTCGCGAACGTTTTGTCACCGATCTGCTGGCCGACT
>JAURMJ010000441.1 GCA_030830765.1 Quisquiliibacterium sp. | reverse complement strand
CACCACCCCAAGCACCGGATAGCCAATCTGCTCGGTGCGGGCCTTGAGCTTGTCCATATCGATCTGTGCGACATGGCAGTGACTGATGATTTCGTCGGCAGCTTCCTGCGGGATCACACCAAGCCTGCCCTGCACCCTGGCAAGCGCCGCTTCGAAGTCCAGGTATTTCTGCGTGCGGTTTTCATCCGACCAGACCTGACGCATGGCTTCGCTGCCGAAGATGTCGCGAAACATGGATGAATCGATGATCGTGGCTGGCATGTTCTTTTCCGGAAAATGAGCGACACCCGATCTGGCCGGCTGTCAGAAACTGAAGGTACCAACGAGGCCCGTGGCGCTTCAGATCGCGCCCTGTTCGCGCAGGTTCGCAATCTCGTCAGCATCGACGCCCAGTTCACTCAGGATTGCGTCGGTGTGCTGTCCGATCGTCGGCACGGCATCCATGCGCGTCTCGCTGGCCGGTGAGCGTCCGGGGGGCAGCAGCGCCGGGATGCGACCGGCCGGTGAATCGACTTCGCGCCAGCGATCACGTGCCTTGAGCTGCGGATGCGCCCAGACATCCTGCATCGTATTCACGCGTGAATTGGCGATCTGTGCTTCATCCAGGCGGGCTGCGAGCTGATCGGCAGTCATGGACTTGAAGCGCTCGCGCATCAGCGTGCGCAGGGCCTCGCGATTGGTGCTGCGGGCCGGATTGTTCTCAAAGCGCGAATCGGTTTTCAGTTCAGGCTGTTCAAGCACCTTGTCGCAGAACACGGCCCATTCGCGCTCATTCTGCAGACCGAGCATCACCACGCCGCCGTCACCGGCCTCGATCGGCCCGTACGGGTAGATGGTGGCATGCTCGGCGCCAGTGCGCACCGGCGCCGATGCGCCCTCGAAGGTGTAGTAGAGCGGAAACGACATCCACTCGACCAGCGACTCCAGCATCGACACATCGATGTGGCTGCCCTGCCCGCTGCGCTGGCGCGCAAACAGCGCGGCCAGAATGTTGCTGTAGGCGTACATGCCGGCCGAGATGTCGGCAATCGACGCGCCGGCCTTGGATGCCGTCTCGGGTGTGCCGGTAACCGACAGAAAACCGGCCTCGCTCTGGATCAGCAGATCGTAGGCCTTGCGGTCGCGATACGGCCCGTCATTGCCATAACCCGAGATGTCGCAGACAACGATCGATGGCTTACGCGCCGACAAGGCTTCAAAAGACAGACCCATCCGGGCGGCTGCGCCCGGCGCAAGGTTCTGCACCAGCACATCGGCCTGCTCGTCGATCAGTTTGTCCAGCAGCGCCCGCGCGCGTGGATGCTTCAGATCCAGCGTCAGGCTTTCCTTGGAGCGGTTGGTCCACATGAAATGCGAGGACTGACCACGCACACGCTGATCGTAGGCGCGCGCGAAATCCCCAACGCCAGGCCGCTCGATCTTGATGACCCGCGCGCCCAGGTCGGCCAGCTGCCGGGTTGCAAACGGCGCCGCGATTGCATGTTCGAGACTGACAACGGTAATGCCTTGCAGAGGTTTCATAGTCACACCAGCTTGACGCGCGCATCCATGGTCAACCAGCCTTCATGATCCTTGGCCCATAGATGAAAGCCCTTGCCATCGGCATCCGGTTGGCCACAGACAAAGAAATGATTCAGATCGAAGGTGGGACGGATCGCGCGGAACTCGAACTTGGCGACCTGAGCATCAGGGTGTTCATGTCGCAATGCGTCGAGCAGCAACGTGGCGATCAGCGGGCCATGCACGATCAGACCCGGGTAGCCCTCAACGCCGGTGACATAGCGGCGGTCGTAGTGAATCCGGTGACCGTTGAAGGTCAGCGCCGAATAACGGAACAGCAGCACATCATCAGGAACAATGCGCCGCTCCCAGCCACCGGCTGGAGTGGCCTGCGCCGCCTTGGGCGGTGGCACCGGATCATCAGGCTGGGGCAGGTCGCGATAGACAATGTCGTGATACTCGATGAGTGCCGGTCCGCCCTGGGCCTGCACCGCACCCGCCACTGCGATTTCATGACGCACCTTCACGAACACCAGCGTACCGGTACGACCATGCTTCTCGTCGACCGACTCAATGGTGGACGTGCGCGTGACGCGGTCGCCGACCCGGATGGGTGTACGGAACTCAAGCTGGCTGCCAGCCCACATGCGGCGCGGCAGCGGCACCGGCGGCAGAAAGCCGCCGCGCTGCGGATGACCATCAGCACCGATGATTGACTGACGGGCCAGCGGCAGAAAATACAGCCAGTGCCAGACCGGAGGTAACGGTGTGCCGTCGGCCGGGCGATCAGCCGGACGATCGAGTGTTGCCGACAGCGCCGCGTACGGCGTTGCGGTGATCAGATCGTCAATTTGTTCGGTTCGACCGATCCAGTCGGTCAGTACGGGCTCAGAGGCGCTCATGAGTATCCACTTGATTAAAAACCCCCGGGCTTGCCCGGTGCATCAAACCCGATATTTTGCCGCACAGGACGCGTTGCACGCCCTGATGAGCAAAACATCAAACATAAACCTGCTGGACCTGACAGCCCGGTGCCCGCCGCAGACCTTGCGCAGGCAGCTTTTGGCGAGCGACTTGCCCACCCGAGCAAGCACTGCGCTAGGGAGATGGCGAACCCTGGGTCAGATTCAGCTTGCCGAATCAGCGCCTGACTTTTTGAAATCAGCCGGTTCAAGCAGGCGCGAGCACAGGTATCCGAACACCAGTCCCCAGAACGCTGCGCCAATGTTGAAGATCGGCACATTGGCCACTGTGACCAGAAAAGCGATCAATGCCCCCAGCGTGAAACGATCGCGAAATGAAAT
>JAURMJ010000440.1 GCA_030830765.1 Quisquiliibacterium sp. | reverse complement strand
TGTCGCCGGCCGAGATCTGGTGCAATGAGTCGCAGGAACGCTATGTACTGTCGATTGCACCGCAGTCGCTGCCTGCGTTTGAGGCGCTGTGCAGGCGTGAGCGCTGTCCGTTCGCTGTGGTCGGTACAGTCACTGACGATCATCAACTGATTCTCGAGGCCTCGGACGGCGAGCGCCCGGTCGATATGCCGATCGATGTGTTGTTGGGAAAACCGCCGCGCATGCATCGTGACGGCAAGCGTCTTGTGCGTGAGCTGCCGGCGGTGGACTGCGCCACGCTGGAGCTTGAGGACGTTGTTCGGCGCGTGCTGCGCCTGCCGAGCGTCGCCAGCAAATCATTCCTGATCACGATCGGCGATCGCTCTGTTGGTGGACTTTGCTCTCGTGACCAGATGGTCGGTCCCTGGCAGGTGCCGGTCGCCGACTGTGGAGTGGGTCTGCGCGACTTCTTTGGCTACGAAGGCGAGGCCTTGTCGATGGGCGAGCGCACACCGGTGGCCGTCATCGACTCAGCCGCTGCGGCGCGCGTCGCCATTGGTGAGGCGGTCACCAACATCGCGTGTGCGCCGATCGAACACCTGGGCAAGCTCAAGTTGTCGGCCAACTGGATGGCTGCCTGTGGTGAACCGTCCGAAGATGCCGATCTATTTGATGCAGTCAAGGCCGCTTCCGATTTCTGCATCGCAACGGGCCTCAGCATTCCGGTCGGCAAGGACTCCTTGTCGATGCGCACCATCTGGCGCGACGCTGCGCAGGACAAGCGCGTGACCGCACCGGTTTCGCTGATTGTCACAGCTTTCGCCCCTGTGACTGATGCGCGCCGCGTACTCACGCCGCAACTCCGCACAGATGTCGATTCGGTCCTGATCCTCATTGATCTGGGCGAAGGGCGTCAGCGTCTGGGTGGCTCGGCGCTTGCGCAGGTGACTCAGCAGATCGGTGATCGCGCACCGGATCTGGAAAATCCTTTACTGCTGGTGCACTTCTTTGACGCAATTCAGAAATTAAACAATCAGGGTGCGCTGCTCTCGTACCACGATCGCAGCGATGGCGGCCTGTTCGCCACCATTTGCGAAATGGCATTCGCCGGACATTGCGGGGCATATCTGAATGTCGACATGCTCGCGATTGATCCGCATGCAGCTGACTGGGGCGACTTCAAGATCCGTCCGGAGCAGGTCGCGGTTCAGCGCAACGAACGCACGATGCAGGCGCTGTTCAATGAGGAGCTCGGAGCCGTGATCCAGGTTCCGGCGGAGCGGCGCGATGAGGTGTTGGCGGTGCTGCGCGAATATGGGCTTTCACGGTGCGCGCACGTGATTGGCAAGCCATCTGATCGCGATGTCATCGAGGTATATCGCGATGCCAAGTGTGTGTATACGCAGTCCCGCGCAGTCCTGCAGGCGATCTGGTCCGAGACCAGTCATCGGATTGCATCGCTGCGTGACAACCCGGACTGCACTGCACAGGAGTTTGCTCGCATCGAGCATGAAAACGATCCGGGGCTGCATGTGGCACTGAGTTTTGACGCCGGCGAAGATGTTGCCGCGCCGTTCATTGCCAAGGGCGTGCGGCCGCGTGTTGCAATCCTGCGTGAGCAGGGCGTCAACAGCCATGTGGAAATGGCTGCAGCGTTCACACGAGCCGGTTTCGATGCCCACGATGTGCACATGACCGACCTGTTCGCGGGGCGTCACCAGCTCTCCGACTACAAGGGGCTGGTCGCCTGCGGTGGATTTTCGTATGGCGACGTGCTCGGAGCCGGTGCCGGGTGGGCGCGCTCGGTGCTGTTCAATGAGCGCATGCTTGAGCAGTTCGCCGAGTACTTTGCCCGGTCCGACAGCTTCAGCCTTGGAGTCTGTAACGGTTGTCAGATGATGTCGCGTCTTAAGGACATCATTCCTGGCGCTCAAGATTGGCCCAGCCTGCTTCGAAATCGCTCCGAGCAGTACGAGGCACGTCTCTCAATGGTCGAAGTGCTTGAATCGCCTTCGCTGTTCTTTAGCGGCATGCAAGGGAGTCGAATGCCGATTGTTGTGGCGCATGGTGAGGGTCGAGCGACTTTCGAGAACGACGCCCAGCACGCGGCTGCCTTGAAGGCTCTGCGTTTTGTCGAGAATGACGGATCAGTCGCACACAACTATCCGGCCAACCCAAACGGCTCGCCCGAGGGGCTGACTGGATTCACCACTGTCGACGGACGGGCAACGATCCTGATGCCACACCCGGAGCGTGTATTTCGCTCGATTCAGATGAGCTGGCGCGACGCCTTGCTCGGGGAAGACTCCCCCTGGATGCGGATGTTCAGGAACGCTCGCGTCTGGGTCGGTTGATCATCGCCTGGTTGTCCTGGTGATTCTAAAAAGAGCGTGGATCAAACAGCCGCTTTGGGCTTGACTCTGGATGCGGCCAGTTTGGCATTGGTGCGGGCCTGTTCAATATCTTCGGCCCGCGCCAGCGCGACACCCATCCGCCGCCGCTGAAATGACTCGGGTTTGCCGAACAGACGCAGGTCGCTGCCTGGCACCCGAAGAGCATCTTCCACGCCGTCGAACTGAATGCCTTTTGCCTCAAGACCGCCGTAGATGACGGCACTTGCGGCCGGACTGCGCAGCGACACGTCAACCGGCAGCCCCAGGATTGCACGCGCATGCAGTTCAAACTCAGACTGATGCTGGCTCGACAAAGTGACCAGGCCGGTGTCATGAGGCCGTGGGCTGACTTCTGAGAACCAGACCTGATCGCCGGCCACAAATAATTCAACGCCAAAAATTCCGGTGCCTCCCAGACTTTCGGTGATCTTGTGTGCCATCTCCCGGGATGCGGCCAGAGCAACCGAACCCATCGGGTGCGGTTGCCAACTTTCGACGTAATCGCCCGACACCTGCACATGGCCGATCGGGTCGCAGAAATGGGTTTGGATCTGGCCGTCGGCACCAAGTGCCCGGACCGTCAGTTGCGTAATTTCGTAATCAAAGCGGACAAACCCCTCGACAATCACGCGGCCGGCATCCACCCGACCACCTGAAGCAGCGTAATCCCAGGCTTTCTTCACATCCTGTGGGCCATCCAATTTTGACTGTCCCTTGCCCGAGGAGGACATGACCGGTTTGACAATGCAGGGGTAACCGATCGGTTCGCCACCATCACTTCCGTCGATGGCGGCCTGCAGCTCTTCGAGGCTGCTGGCGAAACGATACGGGGAAGTCGCCAACCCCAATTCCTCGGCTGCGAGGCGGCGGATGCCCTCTCGATTCATCGTCAGCCAGGCCGCTCGCGCCGTGGGGATCACGCGTACAACACCTTCACGCTCAAGCTCCATCAGTGTCGGCGTCGCGATGGCTTCAATTTCAGGGACCACCATGTCGGGTTTCTCGCGCGCAATCAACTCCCGAAGCGCTGCGCCGTCCGCCATATTGATCACGTGAGCCCGGTGTGCAACCTGATGGCCGGGGGCGTTTGCATAACGGTCAACGGCAATGACCTCGACCCCAAGGCGTTGCAGCGCGATGATGACTTCCTTGCCAAGCTCTCCGGCACCAAGCAGCATCACGCGGGTTGCCGAAGCAGAGAGAGGGGTTCCTAGAGTGGTCATGGCAGTTCCGGTTGAAAAGGGGCGGAGAATAAAGAAGAAGGTTTGCGGTTGAGAGTTCGACTATGGGCAGCTGGGGCCGATCAGCCCGTTTGATCGCAGGCTCAGCCTGGAGAAGTCAATGACGCAGTCGGCTGGCGTGCTATGCACTCGGAATGAAATCCGGGTCATCCTGATGCTTGCGTTCAAATTTCAGGAAATCGTAGTACCCGCACTTACCGCCGTTGGGATACTGGCGGCAGACATCCGGGCGTGCCAGATAGACGGTGCAGCGACGCGCTTTGGTGTCAAAGAAACGGCAGATCGACCCGTAGATCTCGTCTTTCCGATGGCGCATGATCTGCTCGACGCCCTCATCGGCCTTGTAGCGTCGGGTAAATTTTCGTCTGGCCGTCTCAACGTCCAAATCGAAGTGCTTTGCCAATCGCTCAACGTCCGGTTCATGTAACTCGATGCGCGGATAGCTGCAGCAATAACCGGGGCAGCGTGCACAGTCGTAATGGATCTTGATTGTTCTGGTGGCCATGGCAGCGGTGTGGTTCAGAGCGAAAGCATCAGTTTAGCTCCTGCAGACTGCAGCTTGGGTGTGCGTGGCTTGCGACTGAACCATTGGAATCGGATGCGCCAGCGTCAGTCCTGCCTCCAATCCCCGTTTCGTCGTCTAGTCAGTTCCATCCTCAAGTCCGGCTCTGCCTGGGATTTCAATGCCGGTGCTGATCGGTGGGCGAGATGGGAATGCATCGCGTCGATGATTGCTCAGCCTTCGGACAGTCGTGAGCGACGCAGCTGTTGGCGGACAAACCGCGCCGGATCAATGGCAAGCAGCAGATCACTTTCGATCGGAGCCGGTTCACCGGTCACTTCCGCCGCGATGACTTCGGCGGCAAGCGATGACCAGAGGAGCCCTCGCGAGCCGAAGCCGAAGGCACCATAGAGTCCGGGTTTTGTCGGGATCGGCAGCTTCGCATTGCGTGCCAGAGTGCCAGCCTGCGTGGTCGCGATTTCAAGGTCAGGAATCCGTCCGATCAGAGGCAAGCGGTCTCGCGCAACGAATCTGAGACCGACAGCACCGGGCGAAGCATCTTCGAGCAGCCTGCGTGCCATCGCGTCGGTTGGATCCATTCCACTTGTTTGTGCCTCGCGCAGGCCCATCCTTGGCGGTTCATCTTCGCTGTGCACTGGAGGGGGCTGGTCAATCGTGGAGCGCTCTTGACCGTTGAGGGTCTCGGCCTCCTGGGATGGTTCGATCTGGCGCAGAAAGCGTCGCAGATTACTCAGGTCTGCTGCTCGATTTGGATTCAAAGCTGTTTCATCGTCAAAACTTGAACCAATCAGCAGCTGATCGCCCGGCAAAGGGCAAACGTAGGCATCCCCGCCGATGACGCAGCGAACCGGTCCGATCAAGGCGGCGGGTAGCCGGGTTGACTGACCCCGAATGGCACGAAGCAACGAATCGGGAAGACCAGCCAGTCGAGTTGCAGCCCCTGCATTTGCTAGGACAAGGATGGGCGCCTGAGCCAGAGTGTGATCGGCATCGTCAAACGCGAACCACTCCTCACGGTGCCGTTCGATTCTCGCGACACGCGTTCGCAGATGCAGCTGGACCAGATTCCCGGCGGCGCGCAGCCAGTGATCGCAAAGAAGTGCTGGTTGTGCCATCCGGCACATCGGCATCCAGATCGCCGGGTCGTGTAGCCCGATTCCAGCGATCTGGCTTGCCTGGCTGCTGTCGATGGCATGGATGAATTGATCGGGCCAACCTAACTGATGAACCCAATCCAGTGAGCTGCTTGCGGCATGGAGTCTTTTTCGGCCTGTCTCAACCTGCACCAGTTGCAGGCGACCAGTCTGTTGGACACCTTGTACAGGCTCAGAGCCGCTTGCAAGCAGTAAGGCAGCCCGGCTAAGACGTGCCAAGACGTTGTCATCCGGAGAGACATGCAGGTGATCTGCGATTGCCGGTTGTCCTGAGCCTCCGGATGCCAGCCCCGCCGCCTGTTCAAAGAGTTCGACTTCCCAGCCGCGCCTGGTGAGTGAATGAGTCATTGCGCAGCCTGCCAGGCCAGCCCCAATCACGATTGCGGCTTGTCGCTTGACGCGGGACAACTGCTTCGGCAACCGTTGGGCAAGGGTTGGGGTCTGCCACCGTGGTTGGTATCGCGCATGAAGGTCGAGCGGCACGTCGGCCTGTTTTGGCTTGCAGTCCGCAGCCGACTCCGTCTCTGATGGCTCAATCTGGACAAAGCCGACGTCGCCTATAGCCTTCAAGAACGCCCGGGCATGATCGTGCTCGGACGCCTGGAAGTGCGCGCTCAGAATGGCATCAGGGTTTGCAAGGCGGGCAACTCGCTTGGCCAGACTGAGGGCTTGCTCGTGCGAACACAGCGTCGCAAGCATGCGCCGTTGATCGCCCTCACAACCGAGCAGAACGGTATCAAAGGCCGCAGCAAGTCGCGAGAGCATCCGGAGTGGCTCACCGATTGCAAGAGTCAAGGTCACTCGACCGGATTCGAAGCTCAAGCGGTGTAGTCCGGGCAGGGCAATCGGCCACTGCTGTCGTAGTTGTTCCGACCGGTCCAGGCAGGCGTCGCCTTTCGGCGCATCGGGTACGGCCTGCTGTTCGATTCGCTCTGTCGGTCGGGTCAACTGGCTTGCTTCGACGCGGGCAGAATCTTCGGAAGGCACCGGAGCCGGCGTCAGTTGCTTGTCAATGCCCACGAAGTGGAGCGATTCGCTGCGATTCGGATCCTCCGTCCAGCGTGACCACTGCCGAATAAACTCAGCGCCCGATCCGAAACCGAGTTGAAGAATGGTTTTCGTGGGCGATTTTGCTCCAGGTGTCTTCATGCCTGGTGCTGTGCCGAGACCCTCATCTGGCCGCTCGGATTCGTTCGAAGGGTGCTCGATAGCAGTCATTGCTTTTGGGGTTTCGCGCCAGGGGCAGTCCTGGCGCAATGGTCTTGTCGCGAAGGGTCGATTCAGGCTTTCTTGAGGAAAGGTGTCATGAGTTTAACGCGCTGTCATTGCTTGTTTAATCACAAAAAGAAACAAATAATGCTACGTATTACGTTAAAAACTTAGAGTTCCGGCGATGGCACTAGAACCTGATCAGCGAATAAGTCCTGCGGATACGATGAGCGATAACCAGATTGCTGCGCAGATCGATGCACTGCGCCTGCAGTTTCCAAAGACGCGCGATCTCTATCGTGAGGTCTGTGTCCTGCTGTTTTTCCGATACGGGATTACGCCGACCGCGAACCGTCTTTACCAGTACGTACGCAAAGGCAGCATGGGTACTCCGGCGCAGGTGCTGTCCGAGTTCTGGAGCGATCTCAGAGAGCGCAGCCGGGTTCGGATAGAACATCCGGAGATGCCGGAGGAACTGAGGCACGCTGGCGGCGAGCTGGTGATGCAGCTTTGGCAGATGGCGCAGAGTGCTGCCAAGGAGAGCTTCTCGGAGCAATCGAAACAGGTTGCTCAAGAGCTCAGGCAAGCCCGCGAACACGCAGATGCACGGGACCTGGCGACGAGAGCGCTCTCTGATGAACTTAATTCAACGCGCACCGAACTGGACCGATCCCGACAGCTGCAGGCAGATCTTGGTCTGCAACTGGCTGTGATTCAGGGGCGACTCGCATCAATGACCGAAATGCTGCGTGATCAGTCTGATGAGATGGATGAGCTGCGGGCCGCACTCGACGCTGCGCGCCATGAGATCGCCAGAACAGCCGGTGAAAGTAATGCACTGCGCGTTCAACTTGCGATTGCCCGCAGTCGGGCCAGTCGAAAACCGATTGCCGGCATCCCGGGCAAGTCCTCGCCGGATCAGGAATCCTTGCAACTAGATCCGGAATTTCAGTCCCTTCCCGAAAGGCCGGCGTTATCCGCACCGCGGCGCCCAAGCAGGGCGCAGAAAGGCGGTGGGACCGGACCAGGAAAGTCGGGCACCGGCCGAGGCAGGAAGAAAGGGAGTGCCAAACAGTGATCCACGGCTTGTTTTCGCCAAGACCGGAATACCTGCGCTCAGCGCTTGAGCCGCGATTGGTCTGAAAAGGCCTTTAGAATGCGCTGCGCCCTGCAGGCCGATTCCTCGGTCGGTCCGCTGGCAGGGTCTTTGTCGACCCGCCAGCAGCGAGCAGAAACGAACAACCCCGAACAACAACGAACTCAAGTAATGACCGATCTACAAAAGGGCAGTCAACCCGATCTGCCCCCCATGCCCGAAGGCTTTCATGAGCTTGCACTGGGCCCCAATCCCTTTTTGAATGTGAACGGACCGCTGTACGGTCGGTACCAGGACGGACGTTTTACGCTTGGTTTGCGGGTCGAGGAAAGACATTGCAATCCGGCAGGCATGTGTCACGGCGGCATGCTCCTGACCTTCTCTGATATGACGCTGATCATCTGCTCGAATGTGCAGTCGGATTTGCGGCGCTACATGACAACGGTCAATTTGAGCGCTGATTTCATCCGGGGCGTCCCCGAAGGAAGCTGGCTCGAGGGGCATACCGAGGTGCTGCGTGTCACCCGGAACCTGGTCTTTACCCAGGCAATCCTGAGTGTTGAAGGCGAAGTCGCGGCGCGAGTCAGCGGGATTCTGAAACCGACCGGCGAAGTCGATCCGCGTTTCACGGCTGAGCGCTATTTTGGTCGTGCTGACTGAGCCAAAGGGACAATGCAGGGCCCCTCGGCGCATTGCAAGGGCGACGTCATAGT